>WRDG01000247.1 GCA_009783525.1 Defluviitaleaceae bacterium
ATACCGTGCCCGCAATAAAAAAATTAATTAGCGCGGACGCAATAAATGTAATAGACGCTCCGCTGCTGTTTGAATCTGGCGCGGACGCGGACTGCGACGTGACGGTCGCGGTGCTGGCGGAAAGAGAAAAACGCATCGAGAGGATAACGGCGCGTGACGGGATTTCGCGTGAACGCGCGGAGGCGCGCGTCGACGCGCAAAAAAAAGACGAGTATTACATAAAGAGCGCGGACCATATCGTCAACTCAAACGGCGAGGGATTGGAACGCGCCGCGGCAAGCTTAAAGGCGAAAATATTCGGAATAAATAAAAATTTTGCGGTGTACGGCGGCACGTTCGATCCGCCTACGTTGGGTCATTTAGACGTAATAAAACGCGCAGCTTCGGTATTTGGCAGTGTGTTTGCGGTCGTTTTTGAAAACGGCGGCAAGCATCCTGCCTTTTTAACGGAGCGGCGAGTTGAAATGCTGAAGGCGATAACGGCAGACATTACTAACGTGACGGTCGAACAGTATGGCGGATTGATAGCGGAGTATGCGCGCGGCAAAAAAATAAATTTTTTGGTCAGGGGAGTGCGAAACGCCTCCGACGCGGATTACGAACGCACCATGGCGGAATACAACAGGCAGATAGCCGAAGAGGATTTCGGCTTCGCGCTTGAAACCGTCCTGTTTCCCGCCGCGCGCCGTCACGCGGACACAAGCTCGAACAATGTACGCATTCTGCTTTCGTCCGGCGCGTTTAAAACGGCCGAAAAATATCTGGACGAACGGATACACGGCATGGTTTTTAATAACTATAAATAGCTGTTTATATGCTGCAGGAAATAAAAATAATTTTTCTGCAGTCTTTTTATTTTTTTGTATACAAATAAGCCAAATGGTATAATGAGCGTATATTAACAATTAATCATTGGAGGTAACGTAATGTTAAAGTCTTTGGTTGCGACTACATGCGAGATTGACGACGCGGATGCCGCCGTGGCGGAAATATTGCAAGCTTTGGACATCGAAAGGAACTTAAAAAAACATTCGCTGGGGATCATTTCATGCTTTTCGGAATATGAAGACACCGGCGTGTTAAAAGCCATATGCGACGCGCTGCCTTTCGACTGCATCGGCTCGACAACCTGCATCAATTCCGCAAACGGCAAAACGGATCAAATCATGCTGTCGCTCATGGTTTTAACCAGCGACGATTGTTCGTTTAAAACATCCTTCATTTCCGTTTCAAACGAATATGAAAAGTCAATAACCGAAAATCTTTCGCCCCTAATAAAAGACGGCGGCAATCCGTCGATGATCCTCTGTTATTTTCCGCTGATGAACAATATAGGCGGCGACATGCTCCTATCCGCGATCGACAACGTAACGGGCGGCATACCGCTGTACGGCACGACCGCAGTCGACCACACCCACGACTATTCGCTCGCAAAAACAATTTATAACGGCGAGGCATACCGTGAAGCCGTCGTGTTGTGCCTGGTTTACGGAAATGTAAATTTTTCGTTCGCGGTGGCTACTTTAAATGAAGAAAATGTGCGTAAGCAAAAGGCGATAATAACCGAAGCCGAAGGGAATCTTTTAATAGGCGTTAACGAAAAAAACGCCATGGAATATTTTGAGGAAATAGGTCTGACGCAAAACGATCTGGCCACGGTTTCGGGTATCCTTCCGATTGTGGTCGATCACAAGGACGGGACAAAACCTGTCGTTCGCACCGTGTTTTCGTTTACTCCGGACGGGCGCGCGGTTTGCGGCGGCAAAATGACCGTAGGCGCTACTTTATCTATAGGCAAGGTTGAGGTAAACGACGTTTTGCAAACCTCCGTCGTCACATTGTCGCCTTATTTGCAAAACAAGGGAGCCGTACTGAGCTATTCGTGCCTTGCCCGTTACTTGATATTGGGCGCAAGAAGCACCGCAGAAGCGGAAAAGATTGGAGAGTTGGCAAAGGACATGCATTACATGTTCGCCTGTTCGGGCGGAGAAGTGTGCCCGCTGCCTGACGCAAACGGAAAGCTCGTAAATTATTACCACAATTTTACCAACGTTTTTTGCATATTGAACTGATCCCGTATGGACACAGACAACAGCCAAATCGATTCCGGCCCGACAATCGAGGAACTGATAAAAGAAAACCGTTCCTTGAAAAGAAAATTCGCGCTTGCGGAAACCAACTACAACAGACTGCTTAACGTATCGTCCACATTGGAACGCGTCGAATCCATCCTGTACGACTCGTTTAAAAAAGAGCTGCAGTTTTTTCAGCTTGTGCTTGAAAATATGACCAATATCCTTTTGCTGTTTGATTTCGACGGGCGTTTTGCCTATGCGTCAAACGCTTTTTTGCAAAGGACGGGCATAAAGGATTTTTCGTCGATAAACGGCTGCCATTATATGGATGTGCTCCGTTCGCTCGTTTCGGAGCAAAAAAACAATGTGTTGTACGATGCGATAAACGAGGCGAACACCGAAAAGAGAACTGTGTCCATCGAGCTTGAAATAGATTTTTGCTTTAAGGATTTGCCGCGCATATATTCAATTTTGGTTACCCCAATGCTAAACGAGCACGGCAACATTACCGGCACGATGGCCCTGTTCAACGACATAACCGAATTGGTAAAAACATCGGAGAAGGCGCAGGCTGCAAGCAAGGCGAAGGGCGACTTTTTATCCAACATGAGCCACGAAATGCGGACGCCCATGAATGCGATCATAGGCATGACCGCAATCGGCAAAAAAGCGCCGGACATTGTGGGCAAGGATCACGCCTTCAACAGGATTGGCGACGCGTCGTCGCATTTGCTCGGCGTGATAAACGATATCTTGGACATGGCGAAAATTGAGGCGGACAAGCTCGAGCTTTCGCCCATCGAATACCATTTCGACAATATGCTCGGAAAGGTTTTAACTGTTATTCATTTTAGGGCGGACGAAAAAAAGCAGATCCTTACCTTCAACATAGACAGCAGTATTCCAAAAATAATCGTAGGCGACGACCAGCGCCTTGCCCAGGTTCTTACCAACCTGCTTTCCAATGCCGTTAAATTTACAAACGAGGGCGGCAGGATCCATTTGGAAGCAATATTAATAGAAGAAACGGAAAACAACTGCATTTTGCAAATAGAGGTGCATGACAACGGAATAGGTATTTCAAGCGGGCAGCAGGACAAGCTTTTCAACGCTTTCGAACAGGCGGACGGAGGGACGAGCCGCATATACGGCGGCACCGGGCTCGGGCTTGCGATCACGAAGCGCATAGTTGAAATGATGGGCGGCGCGATACGGATTGAGTCCGTGCTCGGGAAGGGCTCAAAATTTATTGTTACGGTAAAGGTCGGGCGCGGAAGCAAAAGGGAGTCGCCGGCTGACGGGCAAGCGTTAGAGACAGACGTTTTTCCGTCGGGTCAGCCGAAAGACATATTTGTGGGCAAGCGCCTGCTTGTTGCCGAAGACGTCGAAATTAACCGCGAAATATTGATCACCCTTTTGGATGAGACGGGTATCGTAATAGATTGCGCCGAAACCGGAAAAGAGGCGCTCGACATG
>WRDG01000248.1 GCA_009783525.1 Defluviitaleaceae bacterium
TTAATTTTGAAAAGGAAACAACATAAAATTAAGACAAAAAGTTTTTATATACTTTCGAAAGCGCAAACAAAGAACTAAAATGATAAAAAAAAAAAAAAACACCGAAGATGTTTTTATGCGCGGAACTTATGTATGATCCTTAAAGTACATGGCAATTCCCAAAAAGGAAGCGAATAAAAAATGAAACGGAAAACATTTTTGCCCGACGGCATTAAAGATTACTGCTCCGATTTTTTCGGCAGGAGCTGCGGCGGATGTATGTACCAAAATATAGATTATGCGGCCGAAATAAAAATCAAAGAAGAAGCCGCGCTCGAAGCGCTTGCGGAATTTGCAAGCGGCGGAGCGTACCGCGGGATCGAAGCCGCGCCGCGCACGGAAGGCTACAGAAATAAAATGGAGTATGCGTTCGGCGACGAGCATAAGGACGGAACGCTGTCGCTCGGCGTAAGAAAACGCGGAAATTTTTACGAAGTCGTTTCGCCCGAACACTGCACTATTGTAGACTCCGATTTTCGCGCGGCCGCGCTTGCGGCGCGTGATTTTTTCATCGGTTCGGGCGAAACTTTTTATCACCGCAAGCTGCGGACAGGGACGCTCAGGCATTTGGTCGTGCGCAAAAGCGCGGCCACGGGCGAGACGCTCGTAAACGTCGTGACGACAAGCGGCATAAAAAAGGATCTGCGCGAGTTTACAAAATTAATGACGAGCTTGCAGCTTAACGGAAATATTTGCGGTGTGCTGCATACAATAAACGACGCTGTTTCGGACACGGTTACGGCGGACAGGGTAAACGTTCTTTGCGGGCGGGATTTTTATTTGGAAAAATTATGCGGGCTTGATTTTAAAGTGAGCGCGTTTTCTTTTTTTCAAACGTTTCCGGAGGCCGCGGGCGTTTTGTACGGCGAAGCGCTCGGGCTGGCTAAAAATTTCGGGGCGGGCTGCGGTTTGCTTTACGACCTGTACTGCGGCACGGGTACGATCACGCAGATTTTTTCGCGGGCAGTAAAAAAAGCAGTCGGCGTCGAAATAAACGAGGGCGCAATAAAAGCCGCGCGAGAAAACGCGCGGCTCAACGGAACGGACAACTGTGAGTTTTTTTCGTGCGACGTGCTCGACTGGCTGGATACCGAAGAAGCAAACAAACAGCAGCCTGATATGATCGTTTTGGATCCGCCGCGTGATGGTGTGCATCCAAAGGCATTGAAAAAAATTGTCTGCATGGACGCACCGCATGTCATATATATATCGTGCAAGCCGCAGTCGCTCGCCCGCGACCTTGCGGAATTTTGCAAGAGCGGATACACGCCCGTTTACATAAAACTGCACGACATGTTTCCAAGAACGGCACATGTCGAAACGCTGTGCCTGCTGAAAAAAAATTAAGCGAATGAATATATTAATGTTTCTTTCACGTTTATCCCGGCCGTCAAAATGACGGCTTTTTTATATATTTCAAGCTGTTTTTCATAAAGTGAAGCCCATCTGGGGTCGTCTGCGGCGCCGCTTTTATAATCGACTATCACCATTCCGTCGGGCTCTTCGAAGCAGCAGTCTATAATGCCGTGTACCATCACCGTTTCGCCGGCGGCTGCGTTTATTTCTTCCGAAGGGAGCTTCATGACAAACGGCAGCTCGCGGTACAGGCGTTTCGCGGCGCGTATGCGGCAGGCGAGCGGCGAATTTGCCAATTTAAATATTTTTTTCCTGTCGACCGCGTCGTATTCGGCTTGGGTGAACAGCCCCGACGTTTTCATGCTGACCAAAAGTTTTTCTATGCCTTCGAACGTCCTGTGTTCGTTAAAGTCAATGTGTTCTGCAGCCGTATGCAGCAGCACGCCCATGCGCGCGGGAGTTATGCCCGCTTCTTTGCTGCGGATAAAGCGCGGCATTTCGAAAACCGGGGCATGGTCGGGGTCGGGATCGAACTGCGCGCTGTCCGGCGAAGTTTCGATTGCGTACATGCGTTTCAACTCAGTTACGGTAATTTTTGACGGGAGCGAAACCGCGGACTCGTATGGGTAAACAAACTCCTGCACAGGCGCGGGCGGCTCGGAGGTTTCGGCAGTCGCCGCCGGCGCGGGCCGCAGCCGTTCCGCCGAACCCTCTGTCCTCAGCAGAACAATATCCGCCGTCAAATTAAGCGTATTTTTTCGAAGCGCGCACGGCACGATCCAATCCAAAAATGAATTTGCTTCGCGCACATAATAATCGGGAAGCTGTATCTTGTTTAATTTTGCAAACGCCGACCACTCGTCGATCTTTTCGTCCGGGTTTGAAACGCAGCCCGTAAGGTACAGCGCTTCTTTTGCGCGGGTCATCGCCACATAAAGCACGCGGAGCTCTTCGGACAAACTTTCGCGCCTTATCTCACGCGCCAAAACAGAACGGGCGAGCGTGTTCGAGCTTGTGCGTTTTTTTAGGTCTACGCGTTTCGGCCCGATGCCGAGCCTGTGGTGCAGGACGACATTGCCGGTTTCGCTGCGCCTGTTCATTTTTTGCCCGAGGCGGCTCACGAAAACAACGGGAAACTCGAGACCCTTCGATTTATGTATTGTCATGACCCGCACGTAGTCGCCGGCTTCAAGAGAGGCCGCCGCGTCGAGCGAGTCTTCCGCGCCGTGGCGGCGCAGCCGCTCGATGAAGCGGACGAAGTGAAACAGACCCTTAAAGCTTGTCTGTTCGTACGAAACCGCGTATTCCACAAGCATGGAGAGGTTGGCCTGCCTTGCCTGTCCGCCGGGCAGCCTGCCTGCGATGTCCGCGTAGCCGCTCTCGTTTAAAATTAAACTGAGCAGACGGTTTACCGGCAAATGAATCGACTTGCCGCGCCAGCGTTCCAAATCATTTAAAAACCTGTCAATTTTTTCGTTTCTGTTTTTTTCCGCGTAACGTTTCAAGCAATCGAAAAAGTTCATTTCGGAATTTCCCGCAAGACGGATCTCCATCAATTCATCCGGGGTCGCGCCGTACACGGGTGAACGGAGCGCAACCGTAAGGTCGATTTCCTGCAAGGGGTTGTCCGTCACGCGCAAAAACGACAGGGCGGTTTGAACCTCGGCTGTTTTAAAAAAACCGCCGCTCATTTCCGCCGCCGCGTTGACGCCTCCGAGACGGAGCTCTTCAGCAAAAACATGGGCGCTGTCCACCGCGGAACGCATCAATACGACGATGTCGCCCGCCGTGCATTTGCGGTATTCTTTTTTTTCGGAATCGAAAACCATTCCCGAAGCGAGAAGCAGGTGTATTTGCTCCGTTACCGCGCGGGCTTCCTGCTTCAAGCCGGCGTCGTCTTCTTCCGGCAAATCTTCCGCGGCCTGCGGCTCTATCAGTTGGATCGTGACGGGGCTGTCCTGCACTTCGGGCGGGTAAACGGCTCCGGGATAAAGCGCGGTTTCGTCGCCGTACTCGATGTCGCCCACGGACGGAGACATCAGTTGCCTAAAAAAGAAATTGACCGCGTCCAACACGGCGGGCCTGCTCCTAAAATTTTTATTCAAGTCGATCTTCAAGCCGCTGCAAGAATTTACGTCCGTCGAATAACTTAAA
>WRDG01000249.1 GCA_009783525.1 Defluviitaleaceae bacterium
ACATTAAATATTTCAAGCAGCATGATTTTTATCTTGCGGAAGGCGCAAGGGCGCTGCTGACGGATTCGATCGAGGGGCTGCTCGGCGGCAAGCAGTTTAACGGCTTTACCACAATCAAACAATTGGCAAACGATATACTTTTCAATCTGCTCACGTCAAATACCGACAACCGTGAGATAACGGAAAAACAACTCGGCGGTTTCGCGAGAGATTCGGCTTATATCAAACGCATTAAAGCGTTTGCAAACAACAACGGCAAAATAGGATTCGACGCCGCATTTGATGATCATTAATAAAAATCTTATGCAGAAAGGCACGGACAAAAAAATGCGACAGGAAAATTATAAATTCGGCAAATATATTTCGAACGAAAACGATTCGCGTTGGGCGGATTCCGAAGAGATAAAAAAATATAGGTCGGTAGTAAAAATAAATTTGGAAGCTGACGAATACCCGGGCGCGGGCATCCCGATCATAAGCGACGGCACGACCGCTTATGTAGACGACTCCGACACGCATACACTGATATTCGGTTCGACGGGTTCAAAAAAAACGCGCCTTTTCGGCATGCCGCTCATAAATATTTTGGCGATGGCCGGCGAATCGTTTATCACGACCGACCCCAAAGGCGAGCTGTTCAACAAAACATCCGGCCTCGTCGAAGCCAGGGGATACAAAATGATCGTGCTAAATTTCCGCGACCTCAAACAGAGCGATTGCTGGAATCCGCTCACGCTCCCGTACGAACTTTATCACAGCGGCAAAACCGACGAAGCGATTTCGCTTTTAAACGACCTGCTGACCGCGCTCGCGGAGCCGCAGCGCAAAGGCGCGAAAGACCCGTATTGGATCACGATGGCTTATGCCCACGCTTTGGCGAGCATATTATTTTTTATTGACACCGCAAGCGCAAAAGAAGCGAATTTTTTTAACTTCGCCAATTTTTTTTCCTCCTATTCTTCCCCGGAAGAAACGGAGAGGATTTTCAAACACATAGCCGACAGTTCGATAGCGGCAATAAACTATAAAAGCATCCTGACCAACAAAGAGGCGAAGTCAACTTTCGGAAACGTTTCATCGGGAGTCTCAACCATGTTCAGCTCCTTTATCACGCAAAAAACCCTGGGCAAGGTATTGTCCATGTCTTCGTTCGACATACGAAATTTCGGAAAGACAAAAACTGCCGTCTATTTGATCGTCCCCGACGAAAAATCTACGCTGCATTTTTTGGTGACGATTTTTATCAAGCAAATTTACGAAGCCTTGATCGACATCGCTCATCAACTCGAAAATAAAAAATTACCCGTTAGGGTAAATTTTGTTCTGGACGAATTCGCAAACATCCCGACCATCCCCGACATGACGTCGATGATAAGCGCCGCGAGGTCGCGCAACATGAGATTCTTTTTATTCGCGCAAAGCCTGTTTCAACTAAAGCAAAAATATAAAGACGACATCTACACGATCAAAGGCAATTGCGACAACTGGGTCTTTCTAACGTCGCGCGAATACGACCTCCTCGCAGAAATTAGCAACCTGTGCGGCAACAGGCTCTACAAAGATATAAGCGGCAACATTCAATCGATGCCGCTTATTTCCATTTCCGATTTGCAACGGTTTAAAAAAGAATACGGAGAAACTTTAATACTGCACGGACGAAACTATCCGTTCGTTACGGAGCTGCCCGATATCGACGAATACAAGTTTAAAGAATTTCCGCGGGTTAAAACCGACGAACGGGTTCTTCCGCAAATCGTGCGCTACGACGCGGAAAAAGTAATCGAACTAATCGAAGCTAAAAAAAGGCCGCTCCCGTTTTCCAAAGAAGTTCACGGAAAAAATCTTTATTACGAAAGCAGCAACGAAAAAAAACAAAGCAGCAGCGATATATTCGATTGGTAAAACCGCAATAAAAAAGCCCGGGCAACCGGGCTGTCTTATTTTCGGTTAAATTTATTTTGCGTATTCCACCGCTTTTGTTTCGCGTATCAAGTTTACTTTTATTTGGCCCGGATATTCGAGTTCGTCCTCGATTCGCCGGGCAATGTCGCGCGCCAAAAGCGTAAGCGACGCATCGTCCACCTCTTCAGGAATAATTATGATGCGCAGTTCGCGTCCCGCTTGAATCGCAAAGGATTTTGCCACGCCCGGGAATGACTCCGCAATATTTTCCAACTTTTGCAGCCGCTTGATGTAGGATTCCAGCGTCTCGCGTCTCGCGCCCGGTCTCGCGCCCGAAATGGCGTCGGCCGTTTGGGCTATTATCGATATCATGTTCGTCGGCTCTACGTCGCCGTGATGCGATTCCACCGCGTTTATTACAAACTCCGACTCACGGTATTTTTTGCAAAGCGCGGCGCCAATCGAAACATGAGAGCCTTCCATGTCTTGGTCGATCGATTTTCCAATATCGTGCAAAAGTCCCGCCCGTTTCGCCATCGTAATGTCCGCTCCGAGTTCTCCGGCTAAAAGCCCGCAAGGATACGCGACTTCGACCGAATGTTTAAGCACGTTTTGGCCGTGGCTTGTACGGTATTTCATTTTTCCGAGCAAGCGGATCATGTCGGGATGCAAGCCGTGTATTCCGGTTTCGAATGTGGCCGCTTCGCCCTCTTCCCTGATGATAAGCTCAACTTCTTTTTTTGCTTTTTCTACCATTTCTTCTATTCGGGCCGGATGCACGCGCCCGTCCAAAATTAATTTTTCAAGCGCTATGCGCGCGATTTCGCGGCGCATCGGATCAAATCCGGACAGGATGACCGCCTCCGGCGTATCGTCAATTATAAGGTCGATACCCGTTAATGACTCGAGGGTGCGGATGTTTCGGCCTTCGCGTCCAATTATCCTGCCCTTCATCTCGTCGTTCGGCAATGAAACGACCGATACCGTCGTTTCCGCCACATGGTCAACGGCACAGCGTTGAATCACCGTCGATAATATATCCTTTGATTTTTTATCGGCTTCCGCCCTCGCCTTAATTTCGATTTCTCTTATCATTTTTGCCGACTCGAAACGGACCTCGTTTTCGATTGCCGACATCATAAGAACCTTCGCTTGTTCCGTGGTAAGACCGGATATCCTTTCCAGCTCTTCGTGATGCTTAGCCAAAACCTTTGCCACTTCTTCTCGCTGCGCATCCAATTGTTCACATTTTTTTACAGCCAGTTCTTCTTGCTTTTCTTTTGACTCGATTTTTTTATCGAGCGTTTCTTCTTTTTGCACTAATTTTTTTTCAAGCCGTTGCAACTCGTTCCTGCGTTCTTTTGCTTCTTTTTCAGCCTCGTTTTTGGCCTTGATGCTTTCCTCTTTCGCCTCCAACAGCATTTCTTTAGAATGGGCCTCCGCGGTTTTTTTTGCGCTTTCGATAATATTTACCGCTTCTTTTTCCGCCGATCCGATTTTATTTTCGGCAACCCTTCTTCTATGAACAATGCCCGCAAAAAAACAGGCTAAACAACATAAAACGGCTACAACACCCAGTACCGCCAATAATACGGGTGATATAGTTATCATGGATGTAAGTGCACCTCCTATTTAAA
>WRDG01000250.1 GCA_009783525.1 Defluviitaleaceae bacterium
CCGAAAAAATAAATCTACACATCCATCGTATACAGAAATGGGGAAGCAATTTGAAATTTTTGGCCTCGTACTTTATTAAACGGATACCCCGCGAAGGATTTAAAAGCATGACAATACCGTTTTTGGCTTTTGCGCTTGTCGTGCTTATAAACCTGCTCGGCGGCATACAGGCGCGGCAGCAGGCGGAGTTTGACGACATAATGGACAATTACGAAATAGTGGCGGTGGTTAGCGACCTGTCCGGCGCATACACGGACAATTTGTTTATCACAAGCGATTATTTGGACCTGTTCACAAGCCACCAGATATTTTCGCTCCAGCGGCAAACCGGCGACATGTTTTTAAAGCGCAGGCTGATGATTTCCTTTTTAGACCAGGCCCCTGTTGACGGCACGATTATGGGTATCACGCATTTGCGTTCGGACGCGGATTATATTAATGAAAACGGATTGGAATTTACTTTTTTTCCGGGTTACGACGAAAGTATTTTTTTAACGGACGGGCTGTACTGTGTAGTGGACGAGAACTTGTACGCCGAAATAGGAGGCGCTTTTTTTGTAGAGTTCCGCTCTAAGCTAAAAACATACGACGGCGACGGTTCGTTCGTGCTTAAAAACGACGGGTCGCTGCAACAAAATAGAGACGGTTATACCATTACATATTGGCCTTCTTACGATGAAAACGGAAATGCCGTCTACTATTTTTATGAGCCCATGATAGATGAAAACGGCGAGTTGATTTACATCACAACAGCCGTCAGGCCGATCGATTCAAAGCCGGTTTCCGAAACTTTTACCGTGGTAGGCACGTTTTTTGGCGCGGACGAAACGCTTATGTACATCCCATATAAAACGGCAAACCGGCTTGGCAGTTTAAGCGACGGGCAGCAGCATTACTCGGATTCGCTTACGGTGACTATCGCGGACAACCGGGATCTTTCGGCGTTCAAGTTAAACGCCTGGCGCAGCTTTTCGCGGGTGCGCCCCATATACGACAGCCGCCCGTTTGCCATGATGGTGTACGACTCGCAGTTTTACGAAATGCTTGAACCGCTAAGGCTCAACATTGCCATCATTGACGCGGCGGCGCCTTTCGTTTATGCGATGGCGGTTTGCACGGGCTTTGCGGCAAGCATACTGCTAACGCGCCGCCGCAAGCCAGAGTTCGCGCTGCTTAGAAGCGTGGGCGTGGGCAGGATGCGCATAATAGTGGGCACATTAATCGAGCAGGCGGTTTGCTGCGGGGTGGGCGCGGCTTTGGGCTGCCTCTTCGTGGCGGCGACATGGGGATATTTTTCGCTGCGGCAGCCGGCGGTTTTTATTGCATGCTATGTGGCGGGCGTGTTTTTTGCCGTACTTCGTGCGGCGGGCACGGACGTGCTTAAAATTTTACGCGAAGGCGAATAAAAAAAGTTTCGCAAAAACGTAGGGACGCGCACTGCGCGTCCGAGCCTATGTACACAAAACACCGCGGCAAAAACGAAACGGTCGTTTCTCGCAAAATCCGACACATTGGCCTCCGGGCCTCAACCTCATATATATTTTAAGGAGGGTTTTAATTGAAAATATGCCTGAACGAAGGCTGGCTTCTGCATGAAGAGCCGATGAACGCGAAAATGTACGGAACAGAAAAAAAGATGAATGCGGAGCCGTTAAAGTGCAGCCTGCCGTGCGACATACACATGCCGCTTATCGAATCGGGCAGGCTTAAAGACCCGGTGCTGGCGGATTATTCGTTCCACGGCGAATGGACCGAACAGTGTGCGTGGTGGTTTGTAAAAAGTTTCAATTCGGATTCGATCGACAGTGAAGCGGACATCGCAGAGCTGACGTTCGACTCGATAGACTCGCACGCGGATATTTTTTTGAACGGCGTGCAGATAGGCTCGCATGAGTCTGCTTTTTATCCGTTCGTAAAAGACATAAAGGAAATGATAAGAGCCGGCGAAAACGAAATCGCCGTGCGGGTAACCACCGGCATGGAAACCGTGACGGAACAGGATTTGCTTGAAATAGGAATAGGGCGGTCGTTCGTAAAAGGCGCAAGAAGCGACGGCAGACGCGCTTATGTGCGCCGCCCGGCGTACACGGTCGGCTGGGATTGGGGCCCCAAGGCGCTGACATGCGGCATCGTGCGCGACGCGTACATCCGCGCCGAAAAAACTGCGGCGATAAGAAACGTAAAGGTATTTACAAAAAAAATAGCGGGCGCGGACGCGAAGATCGGGGTCACGATAGAAAGCGAACTTTTTTCGGTGCGCTCGACGGCGGACGCGGACATTTGCATTAGGATTTTGTTCGGCGGTAAAACGGTCGCGGAAAAAAAATTGGAAGACGTGCTGCTTACGTCCGGAGTAAATTTTACCGACGCATTTATAAAAATTGAAAACGCAAACCTCTGGTGGCCGAACGGCTGCGGCGGGCAGCCGCTGTATGAAGCTGAGGTGACGCTCGTATGCAAGGATGCGGCATGCAAACGGAGCGAAACCTTCGGCATACGTACGGTTGAGCTTAACACGGAACGGGACGGCTTCGGCGGGCGGGTGTTCGCGCTCACGGTAAACGGCGTAAAAATTTTTTGCAAGGGCGGCAACTGGATACCCGCGGACTCGATTTACGCGCGCGTTTCGGCGGAAAAATACGAAAAATTAATTACGGAAGCTAAAGCGGCGAATTTTAACATGCTCCGCATTTGGGGCGGCGGCATCTACGAGGCGGACGCATATTACGACGCCTGCAACCGTCACGGGATTTTGGTTTGGCACGATTTTATGGGCGCGTGCGAAGCGCTGCCCGACCATTTGGATTGGTATCAAAATTTGGTTGCCAAAGAATTCGATTACCAAACGAAACGTTTGAGGAATAATCCGTGCATCGCTTTGTTCTGCGGCAACAATGAGCAGCATTGGCTTGTGCATCCGCTTGACCAGCACTGGCAGCGCATGGATGTGAACGTCCGCAAGCAGTACGGGCTGTACATAGCAAACGTAACGGCAGTCAAGGCCGTGCGCGAAAACTGCCCGCACATTCCGTATTGGAACAGCTCGCCCTACGGCGGCGAAAACCCGAACGACTACCATACGGGCGACGTCCACCATTGGTTCCCGTGCATGATGAACCCTGACATGGAAAAACGCATCAACCCCTTCGAGTTCGACGCGGCCGAGCCGCGCTTCGTGAGCGAGTACGGCTATCCCGGCCCGTGCCCAATTGAAAGCATAAAGGAATATTTCGACGGCGAGCCGATAGACCGCGCGGGAAAAATATGGGATCACCACAACAACACATTCGAAAAGGACACGGTCGTGGCGGGGATAGCCAAGCATTTAACCGAACCTTCCGGATTAGATTTGGACGGCTATATTTTTTACGCGGGGCTCGTTCAATCCGAAATGCTCAACTATTCGCTTGAAGCGCTGCGTTTTAAAAACTACTGCGCGGGCGCGTTGTTTTGGATGTACAACGACACATGGGGCGAAGTCGGCTGGACGATAATCGACTATTATTTGCGCCGCAAGATTTCGTTCTTCGGCGTCAAG
>WRDG01000251.1 GCA_009783525.1 Defluviitaleaceae bacterium
AAATTAATGTAAACATCGGATTTATCGTGCGCATAAATATATCCGCCTACCGACGGCATAAACCGCGCGACTTGCGACGGGCAGCATGCGCAGTCATGCCAGGGCTGTCTGTGGTGGCTGCCCGGCGACGAAAGCGGGTTGACGTAAAAATATTTATTGCCCGAAAGCGAAACGCCCGCAAGAAGAGAGTTGTACATTGTTTTTTCCATAATGTCCGCGTAAACCGATTTTCCTTTGCATAAAAACATTTGACGGCTCCACATCGCAAGCCCGAATGACGCGCAGGTTTCGCAGTAGGCCGAATCATTTGGGAGGTCGAAGTCGCCGGAGAAGCCTTCGTTGCTTGCGGTCGAACCGATGCCGCCTGTTATGTACATATTTTTGTTGACGACGCTGTCCCATAAGCTGTCGAGCGCTTCGGCATATTTGCCGCCGTCTGCGGACGAAGCCATTGCGTCTGTCATAGCGGTGTACATATACATTGCCCGCACTGCATGCCCGCCCACGTTACGCAAATTTTCCGCAGGCACGTCGTCCTGGCAATACGCCGGGCTTTCGCAGCCCGCTGCGCGTATGCCGCCCACGCCGAGGCTCCTGCCGCGCCAATCCAAAAAAAATTGCGCGAGAAGCCGGTGCTTTTCGTTTCCGGTATGCCTGTATAGTTTAAATAGTGCGAGTTCAATTTCTTGGTGGCCTGTGACCCACGGGCGGTTCGGAATAAAAAAAGTTTCGTAAATGTGGTCGACGAAACGCAAAGCCGCGTCATAAAAAGCGCTTTTTCCCGTCGCCTGCAAATAAGCGAGCGCGCCTTCTACCATGTGGCCCGCGCAGTATGTTTCGTGCATTTCCATGTCTGTCCATCGCTCTTCGGGTTTTACCAGCGTGAAATATGTGTTGACGTATCCGTCGGGCATTTGCGACGAACAAATCGCTCTTATGATTTCGTCCGCGCGGCGTTCGAGCTCTGCATCCGGATTGATTTGTATGTAATAGGCAATCCCTTCGATTATTTTATAAACGTCGGAGTCGTTAAAAAAAATCCCGACATGCTTGCCTTCGATCAATTTTCCAGCGACGCGAAAATTATTTATTCGTCCGGTCTGTTCGCATATATCGAGGCAGTCGTTCAATGCAATTTTATGCTTGGCAATTCTTGGCAGCCAAAAAGCGTCCTTCAGTTTTACAGACGTAAACGGGACGCTTTTTATTTTTGGTATCATATGCCGCCTCATTTCTTGTAACGAGAGCTTTATGCCATTGTAAAAAAAATATTTCATGTGTCAAGCGCAAAAAAAATTTCGCGGGAAAATTTTTTTTGACGAAAAAAAAAATTTTCGGCGCGAAAAAATCGGAGTTTGACGCAAAAAAATAACTGTGCTAAAAATATGCGCGCACAACATATTACCGATTGATATGGAGTGGCCGGTTTGAAACTGCTTCGCGTACTAAAAGAAACTTTTTTTTCGTCGCTGCCGCTTGCCGCGGTAATAATAATCGTGTGCTGTTTTATAGCCCCAATGAACGATGCGGCCGATTATTTAAAATTAATTGTCGGCTATTGCGGGGTGGTGTTCGGGCAGGCTCTGTTCCTCGTCGGGCTCGACATCAGCATACTTCCCGTGGGGCGCGTCATAGGCGAATCACTCGTTAAATTAAAAAAAGTTGTCTTCATTTTATTTTTCGGCCTTCTGTTCGGATTGCTTGCAACGGTTGCGGAACCGTCGCTTGCCGTACTGGCTCGGCAAACGCACATGATTGTGCCCGAAATAGGCGAGACGGTTTTTATTTGGGTTTTGGGCGCCGGCATAGGAGTGTTTGTCGGGCTCGCTCTGTTCCGCATCATGAAAGACATAAACATAAAATTAATTTTTGTAATTTTATATGCGGTTATATTCATAGTGGTGTTTTTCGTACCGGAACAATTTATCGCGCTGGCGTTTGACGGAAGCGGAGCGACAAGCGGCGATATATCTGTTCCTTTTATATTGGCGTTGGGCCTCGGCGTTTCGTTAACGATGTCCAAGCACAAATCAAATGACGACACATTCGGCATCATAGGTATTGCGGCCACGGGCCCCGTGCTTGCAATGTTTACATACGGGATATTTTTAAAGGCTACGCACGACGGCCAGCTGCCGCCGGTAGGAGCGTATGACCCCGGAGCAGCAGAAAATTTTTTTTCAATCGTCATATCTAATTTAGGCGGAATCGCCCTCGCTTTGTTCCCCATCATGCTCGTTTTCGTTCCGTTTCAATTCACATTAATAAAGCTGCCAAAAAAAGAATTTATTCGTTTGCTGCTCGGCACGATACCCGTTTACATTGGGCTCCTCATTTTTTTATCGAGCATTGATTTCGGGTTTGCATATGCCGCCAAGTACATCGGCGAAGTGTTTATGGAAGCCTCGAGGCCTGATTGGTTCAAATGGATGCTGCTCATTATCGGGTTGGTTTTGGGTTTTGCGATAACGCTGTCCGAACCCGCCGTTACGGTATTGGGAAACCAGCTTGAAGAAATAACAAACGGACACATAAAAAAAATGACTATCCGCGTGACGCTCGCTATCGGAATCGGTTTTTCTTCCGTGCTCGCAATCGTAAAAATAATTACGCAAACGGATATATTGATTTTTTTAATTCCGCTGTATCTGTTGGCTTTAATAATGATGAAAGGCACGTCAAAAATGTTTACCGGGCTTGCGTTCGATTCCGGGGGCGTCGCCGGCGGTTCATTAACCGCCGCGTTTTTAACCCCGCTTACTCTCGGCATCGCGCAGGCAGTTGCCGTTAACGCGGAAGCCGCGGGATTGGAGGCGCAGTCGATACTGACCAACGGCTTCGGGATCATAGCTTTTATATCGGTCACGCCGCTGATAGCCGTTCAAACGCTGGGTATTATCTACGGCATGCGGTATAAAAGAGCGCAACGGAAAATTGCGGAAGAAGAAGCGGCGGTGCTCAAAGAATTTACCGGAGGTGAAAATAATGACGGTTGAAAATAAAAATAAAATAGTTTTTCTTTTTGTGATTTCGGACAGAAATAAAAAAGACATGATAATCGATGCGTAAACTGAAGCGGACATACGCCTGATAAATGTTTCATACGGCAAAGGAACCGTTAACGCGGGGTATTTGATGAACACGCTCGGGCTTGTTCCCGAAAGGCATAAGGTGGTTATCACAGGCTTGGCGTTTGAGCAAAAGGCTAACGGAGTTTTAAAAACAATGCTTGAAAAATATCGGTTTGACAATCCAAACGCAGGGATTGCATTCACAGTACCCGTTGACAGGGTTTCGTATTAACAGGAGGGCTGATCGTATGGAAAGCACGCAAAAAGCAAAGCTGCTGTTGATTGTAGTTAACGCCGGTTACGCGGAAGAGGTAATCGAAACCGCGCGCGAAGCGGGAGCGAAGGGGGCGACCGTTGTTAATGCGCGAGGCACAGGCAAAAACCGCGAATCATTTTTAGGGATAACCGTAGACGCCGAAAAAGAAATAATTTTATCGATAATGA
>WRDG01000252.1 GCA_009783525.1 Defluviitaleaceae bacterium
AATAAGGAGGCAACAAAATGAAAAATCTTGACGTCTCATGGGACGGCATACACGACGCGACGGGCTATCTTTTTTCGCTCGCAAAAAGCCTTTCCTGCACCGTAAAGAACAGCCCGTGGCATGCTTACGCCGAAGACATAGTGGCGACCAGCGGCTTCGCGTTCCGCATGTGGGTTTCGGCGGATCTCTGCCCTTCGGCAACGAGCATTTGGGGCTTCGACGGACAAAAGCCTTGGGTCGAAAGCGGCGGCCTGTCCTGCGAATATGCGGGCCGCTATTGGGGGCAGGATCACATCGAAAAAGAAAAACGCCTTGAAGCAATCGGAAACATCAAAAGGTCTGTCGACCGCGGCGTGCCCGCAATATCATGGGACATCGGCATACCGGAATGGGGGCTCGTCACAGGCTACGATAACGAAACGGAAACGCTCGCCACGCTTTCTGCCGCGCCGCCTTTTGAACGCGGGACTCTTCCGTACGAAAAATTGGGAATGCGCGAGCTGCCCCTGCTTTCCGTTTTAACGATCACCGGCGAAAACGGCAAGCCGCAGGACGAAATATTCCGCGACACGTGCAAAATGGCGGTCGTCCATCTCGACGGCGGCGAGTGGTGCGACAACGCGAAGGGGCTCGAGGCGTACCCCGCGCTTATCCGCCACTTCAACGAGCTGTACAACGACGAAGCCGCATGGAACCGCGAGTACCTGCTTGGCAATTACGGCGCGTTAAAATATTACGCATGGCGTTACTTCGAAAAAAACGGCCACGCAAATCACGGAAATTTTGCAAAAATTTCATCCGACCTCGCCGCCCTTTACAAAGAAATTTTCGATGCTTGGGTGCAGGCTTTCAAATGGAACGAATCAGGCAGCGCGACCGAAAAAGAAATTTCGGACAAACTAACAGCCGCATGGGATTGCGAAAGACGGGCGGCCGACATCATGCGGATGGTATAATCAAGCAAAAAAAGGTGTGGTTTGTTTGAGCATGGCGGACGAGCTTTTGGCATACGGCGAATATTTTTTGGCGGGCTACGTAAAAAATTTTGACGCATCGCCTTGGGACAGATGCGCCGAGGGAATTATTACGAGCATCAGGCATGCCGAATTTAAAATCAATCTGCAAATGGATTTCGCGCCGGCTTCGTCGGTTTATTGCGCCGGCAGTGCAAGCTGCCACGCCGGGTTTAACGGCTACGGAATTAATGTAGAAAATTTTTACAAGCGCGTCGAAGCCGCAAAAACTCCCGAACTAAAAAAGGCCATGCTCACAGCGCTCGAAATATATAAAAGAGACAGCATGCACGGGCGCACAGGCAAACTGTACGGTGAGTTCGAAAAAACCGTTAAAGACATCCCCGTAAACGCCGGAAATTTTTTCAGCTATTTCAGCGACTGGCAGGGTCACGCCACCGTCGATTATAAAACGCTTCTCGAAAAAGGTTTGCCGTTCATAAAAAAAAGCATAGAAAAATCACGGCAAGGCATAGCCGCCGATTCGACTGCATATGTGCGCGAACATCATTTTCTTGACACAATGGAACGGCTTTACGACGCGGTTGTGCATTTGATCGAAAGATTTACTGACGAGCTGAAAAGATTATGCGGAACGGATATTGACGGCGGCGAAAAAAAACGCGCCGAAAGATTGGTTCACTGTTTCAACCGAATGCTCGAAGGGCCCCCGAAAAATTTTTTTCAAGCGCTGCAGTTCTATCATTTTTATACGGCTCTCGACGCATTCGACAACGCGGGACGCATTGATGCAAATCTCGCGCCGTTTTATTGCGCAAGCGAAATGCGCGGCGAAACGACGTACGAAGAAGCCGTACGTTTGCTCAGTCAGGTGTTTGGCATATGGGGCGGCATGGATCTGTGGAACATGGCGGTCGCGGGACGTGACGCAAACGGGCAAAGTATTGCAAACGAGCTGACCCTCGCCGTTTTGGATGCGCGGAAAACTTTAAAGACGCCCAAGCCCGGCCTTTCGTTTTGCTTGAACGACTCGACGCCGGACAGCTTTGTTTTTCGCGCGTTTGACTCATTGGCGGAAGGGACGGGGCATCCGGCTTTTTACAACGATAATTTATACGTAAATACTTTAATTGAAATGGGATATCCTGCGGAGGACGCGGCGGGTTACGCTTTCGGCGGGTGCAGCGAAACCCATATACCCGGCTGCGGTGCGGCGCGGGATTCCTTTTTTAACATGGCGACCGCGCTCGAATGCGCGCTGCACGGATATTTCCCCGCAATGGAAAGCGGTAAGCTTACCGTTAAACCTTTGCGGACAAAAATTGATTCGTTTGAAAATTTTTTTGCGCATTACAAAAAGATTTTAGAAAGCATGATAGACGCGTTTGTTGAGATACGAAACGAAACGCAAAAGGAAGTTTCACTGCGGTGCCCCGCCATGATCCGCTCGCTGTTTATAAACGATTGCATCGCACAAAAGATTAGTCAATCGGAGGGCGGAGCAAGATACAGCCACGGTTTGATTGACGTGTACGGGACGGCGACCGTAGCTGATTCGCTTTACGCGGTCGACGAGCTTGTTTTTAAAAAGCGGGCCGTTTCGCTGCAGGAGCTTGCCGCCATACTCAAACGCAACTACGAAGGCGAAAAAGATTTTTTGCATATGTGTCTTAGTTTGCCCAAATACGGCAACGACGACTCTAAGGCGGACAAATTCGCAAAAGAGGTTTTCGATCACGCCTTCGGTTACATAAAAACCAAAACATTGTGGAACGGCGGATGCTACTACGGCTTTTGCGCGTCGGCTCCGGGATCGCATGTGATCTTTGGCCGAACCACGGGCGCTACGCCCGACGGCCGTCTTGCGGGCGCGTCTCTTTCCAATTCCGCGGGGCCTACGGCGGGCTGCGACGTTTCGGGGCCGACCGCGTTGTTAAAATCCGTAACAGCGCCCCGGCTGTCTCTCGCGGCAGGCACGCCCGTTGTAAACCTTTCGCTTTCGCCCGAAAATTTAAAACACGAATTTCGCCCGGCGCTGTTAAGCTTGTTAAAATCATTTTTTTCTATGGGCGGCATGCAGCTCCAGTTTAATTTCACCGACGCAAAAACATTGATTGAAGCCCAAAAAAATCCACGGCTTTATCAAAGTTTGATCGTGCGTGTCGCCGGTTACTCGGCGCGTTTTGCAGACTTGGACGCAGATTTGCAAGACGAGTTGATTAAACGGACGGTGCATTCGATTTAAAATTTTGTTTGGCTGTGCGCCTGCTCGTTAATTTTTTTCATAACCACGGGAATATATCCGCACAGGTCGCTTGCCGTCACGCCGTAAGCCGATAAATCATCCGCCGCTTCTTCGCCGCATTTGCCGTGGATGTGCGCGGCGAGCACGGCGGCAAAAAAAGGCTCCGCGCCTTGGGCGATAAGCGCGGCGATTATACCCGCGAGCACGTCGCCGCTTCCCGCCTTAGCCAGCGCGTTGCAGCCCGTCGTGTTTATGTATACGCGGCCGTCCGGCGCGGCGATTAC
>WRDG01000253.1 GCA_009783525.1 Defluviitaleaceae bacterium
GGTATTGCGACCAGCCGTTGTCGATTACATGCTCGGTCCACGTGCGTTTTCCGTTTTCGTCTGCGCCCTGTTCGAGCCAAACAAGACCGTAGTTGTGGCCGTAGCCCAATATGATGTCCGTCTTTCCGTCGTTGTTTACGTCATGAGTCAAAACGGGCACGCTCCACGCGGACTTTACTTTAAACTCGTCAAAGCGTTCCCACGGCGTGCAGTACGGGCAGCCGTTTTTCATTTTAAAAATTCCGGACGGCACGATCACTTCGGGTAATCCGTCTCCGTCAATATCTCCGACACCGAGCCCGTGGCCCGCGCCGACTTCGCCGATCACATGCTTGACAAAATTTCCGTCCTTTAATTTTACGAAAAACGGCGGTTCGCCGGGGCAGTTGGGAAAAATTTCCGGTTCTCCGTCGTTGTCGATATCGTAGAAACGTATTGTTTCTACATTGGAAAGATCCATTATCTTATGAGTTTTCCATTCGCCTCCCGCGGCTCCGGGATTTTCACGCCAAAAAAGCCCGCCGTCCCACCAGCTTCCGGTTATGATGTCAGGATAGCCGTTGCCGTTCACATCCATTGGATAGTCGGAAAAATCGTGCAGATAATTTCCGTCATAGGTCAAACTGCATATTTTATGTTTTTTTGTAAAATCCGGACCCTCGTACCAATACTCTCCGCATATGATGTCCTGTATGCCGTCCTTGTTCACGTCGCATACGGAACAGGCCTCGCATTTGTTGTCGATGTCAATGCATCGTTTGTCGAACTTTAACATGCTTATCCTCCTCTATTTTGCCAATACGCCAAACCTTGCGTTTATCGCCAGCGCCGGGTCAACGGGAACAGGTGCGGGCACCGTGTTTTCGGGGACGTCTATGTGGCATATCCTGCGGACCGGCTTGCCTGCAAACTGCGGAAGCCACGCCGATTGAGCCGAAAGCATTTCGTTTACCATGTCGCGTATTTCTTTGAGCGTGAGAACCGCGGACGTGAGCGGATCCATCGCAACAGCCCAAAAAGCAAGCTCCGCATCGCCCGATATGGCGGCGTCGGCGGCAAGGCCCTGTACCGAAAGATTGGATTGGTTCATGGCGGCTAAGTGCGGGGGCAAAAAACCCACGGTAAACGGGTGCAAACCTTCTTTGTCGGCGTAGACCGGGACTTCGACCGTCGAGTCGAATGGCAGATTTGATATGAAGCCGTCGTTTTTAACGTTGCCGTTGAAACGGAACGGCACTCCCGTTTCGAGCGCTTCAATAATGTAAGAACAGTATTCTTTGCTGCGCGGTTCGAGTTCGCCGCTTTCAATCGACAAAACATCCGTGTTGGCGAATTTATCTGCGACCATGAGCGAATATTTTACATAAGCTCCGCTTTCGCCGCCGAATGCCGGCTCGTCGCAGTAACGTTCAAGAGCCGCTTTGTTTTTTCTGAACCACGGAAGGTACTCGCTTAAATGGCCCGTCGACTCTGTCATAAAGTATCCGCAATGACGCATGACTTCGCCGCGAACTTTTTCGTTTTTATAATATTCGGGTTTTTCCATGTTTGCTTTAAGCAGCGGATAAAGATCTTTGCCCGCGCTTTCAATTTTTAAAAACCATGCCATGTGATTAATGCCCGCGCATAAATAGTCGATGTTTTCTTTGTTTACGTCCGTGTATCCCGCAATCAAGTCAAGGGTTGTTTGCACGCCGTGGCACAGGCCGACCATGTTGAGGTTGATGCGGCCGGCTGTGGTGCATACCGCTCCCATCGGATTGACATAATTTAAAATGACCGCCGACGGACAAAGCTCGGATACATCTTCGGCAATGCCGGCAAGCACGGGAGCCGTGCGAAGGCATCTGAACACGCCGCCAGGGCCGAGGCTATCGCCTATGCACTGATCGACGCCGTACTTCATCGGAATTTCGTAGTCGAGTTTAAACGCATCGGCGCCGCCGATTTGAAACATCAAAATTACGTAATCGGCGTCCCTTAACGCTTCGCGGCGCACGGTCGTGCAATAAACATGCGCGTCCAATTTATTTTTAGAAATGATTTGGTCGGCATAGGCCTTCATTTTTTCGAGCTTCCACATTGTCGGCCCCATCAATGAATAAGTCGACCCGGCGAGAACAGGCGTAGCAAACATGTCGTTTAAAAGAGTTTTGCAAAAGACGATGCTGCCGGCGCCGATAACGGCAATTTTTGCCATATTGCGTCCTTCTTTCTGTTTAAAATAAAAAAACCCGCCGCTAAATTTTTTCGAGCGGTTCGGGCGAATGACCTGTTTGAGGTACCGGGTATGAAATTGGGCAAGCCCATTCGGCTGCGTTTATTATTACCCTTTGGATTTCGGGCATATCATAAATTAAAAATGATTCGTGACCCGGGCTGAAAAAGAAAATTTTTCCGAAACCGCGTTTAAATGTGCAGCCGCTGCGGAAAACGTCGCCGCCCTGATACCAACTGATAAAGATTAATTCGTCCGGCGGAGGGATTTGAAAACACTCGCCGTATAATTCTGTTTCGGGGATGTCGATGTACTCCGGTATGCCCGCTGCAATCGGATGGTTCGGCTCGATGGTCCAAACGCGTTCGCGTTCGCCAATTTCGCGCCAGCGCAGCTTGTCTGTCCGCGTGCCTATCAGTCTTGAAAAAACTTTTGCGGCGTGGCCCGAGTGAAGGACAATCAAACCCATTCCGTCCAACACGCGCTGCTGCACCCTCGCAACTATTTCGTCGGACACCATGTGGTGGTAGCAGTGCGCCCACCATATTAATACGTCGGTATCGTCCAACACATCTTTTTGCAATCCGTGATCAGGCTGCGAAAGCGTCGCCGTCCGCACAATGTGAAATTTTCCCGAATCATTTAAAAACTTTGCTATGGCGGTGTGTATCCCTTCCGGATATGCCGCCTGATTAACATCCTGCTCGTTCCAAACCGTAACGTTTATCTGTTTAAGCATGGAACTCCCCTTTCAAAAAAAATTTTGTTAAGTATATCGTCGGCATTTAACATATACAAATTTTTTTTGTAAATTGGCAGCGCCGTATACATTTGTACAAGGATAATTAATGTATGATACAATCGTTGAAAAAAAGGGAGTCGGGATTATGAAAAAAATTATTTCGTCCGCGATTGTTATTGTGTTGGTTTTTATTGTTTCAATTACGGGATGCGGAACGTCGGTTTACGACGGAGCCGACATTGTTACGGCAGACGCGCTGGCATTTATAATGGAACACGCGAAAGAAAACCGGCCGGAAGATGTTTTTATACCCATGACATTTGACCTTGCAGTGTCTGACGAAAACTGCGAATCAATGCTCGGACTTACGCCCGATCAATTGGAAAGATATGTTGACGATGGCTCGATAATGGTCGCGGCTATTATGACGCAGGCTTTCCAATTGGCTTTGGTTAAATGCAACAGTTCAGCGGACGCAATCGAAGTAAAAAAATTAATTTCAAACGGATTCGATCCGCATA
>WRDG01000254.1 GCA_009783525.1 Defluviitaleaceae bacterium
ACATTTTTTTCCCGCGCATCATTACGCCTTCCATAACCGCCTGACCGCCGATGTTAAATTCGTCTCTGTTTTTTTTCATAAAAAACCCCGCTTGATATAAATAAAATAAAAAGCACGCCTTCCGCTGTAAAAAAACGGCAGGCGCACTCGGTATTTGCTACAGTTCGTCCGGTTCTTCAGTCTTGTCGTCGATAACGTCGAGGTCAAGCAAAAATTTTTCTAAATCCGCTATATGGGCAATTATGGCGTCCGTATCGTTTTCGCTTAACGGACGAAGATATTTTTTTAGCATCAAGTCGTATTCACTGCGGAATGCGTCAATGATTGAACGCTGCGAATTGATTGTTTCATATAGGTGTTTAAGTTGCATCAATATTTTATTTCTGTATTGCGCCGCTTGCATCTGCGCGTTTTTTATTATGTTGTCGGCGGCTACTTGAGCGCTTACAATCGCGTTTTTTATAGCGGCGTCTTTTTCTTTATAACTGTTGATGACGTTTTCGAGTGTCGTAACATAATCGTCAACCTGCTGCGGATCGTAACCGCGTTTGACAAGATTGAATGTTTCCATCAGACGGAACCTCCTGTAAATTCGATGAAATTTATGTTAGTTTAACACGGCGCATAAACATTGGCAAACATTATTAGCAAAAATGTTGATTTTATAGTGCGGTTTTAATAATTTTTCCGGTATCCGGCGGTGGCTGCATGAACGATATTGAATACATGCAAGAAGCTTACGGCGAAGCATGTAAAGCTTTTTCAAACAATGAAACGCCCGTAGGCTGCGTGATAGTTTTTGACGGTAAAATTATCGGGCGCGGAGCAAACGGGCGCAACGCAAAAAAAAACGCTTTGGCTCACGCGGAAATAATCGCGATAAACCAAGCGTGTATTTATATAGGTGACTGGCGTCTTGAAAACTGCCGCTTGTATGTGACAGTCGAACCGTGCCCGATGTGCGCGGGAGCGATCGTGCAGGCGCGCATACCCATTGTCGTTTTTGGCGCCGCAAACCCAAAGGCGGGCTGCTGCGGTTCGGTCATGGATATATTAAATCATCCGGGTCTTAACCACAGGGTTGCGGTGACAGCGGGATTGATGGAGCGCGAGTGCGGCGATCTGATGACGGATTTTTTTAAAAAATTAAAATAAAAAAATAATTTATTCGAGCGATTCGTAGCGCGCGATTATTTCGTCTTGCACAATTTTGCCGAGCCCGTCGAAAACCGAGCTGTAACCCGCAACCCGAACAATAATCCCGGCGTGCTGTTCGGGATTTTTTTGCGCCTCGCGCAGCAAATCCGCGTCGAGGACGTTAAATTGCAACTGACTTCCTCCCGAAGCGACGAACGTGCGGATTAACGCAGACACGTTTCCGCGGCCTTCCGCCGTGGCGAAATCCGCGGGCGTTAAACGCATAGTCGATACGTTGCCGGCTTGGAGCCGCGAATGGTCAAGCTTGCAAAGCGACTTGATCATCGCAGTGGGCACGGCGGAATAACCGTGGCACGCCGCCATCGAATCCGCGAGCGGCTGTCCCGCGCGTCTTCCGTCGAGAGTCGCGGGCATGTGTTTCCCGTAAGCTATGTGCATGTTTTCGCCGCCGGCCAAATGCCCGAGCATTAAAGCCGACCTTAATCCGGGATTTTGCGCTTCGAGAGATTCGGATAAAATCCGTACGAGCTTTGCCGCAATCAAATCGACGTCGTCGATGTCGTTTCCGAATTTCGGAAGCTTGCGCAAAGAAGCCAAAAAAAATTCGTCATCGCCCGACTCGGTTTTTTGCAATAAATCGTTAAGCGTGTCTCCGTTTTTATCAAGCAGATAAAACGCCGCATACACCATGTCCGCAGAGTTGGGCAAACCGACGCCTTCCCAGTGTCCGAAGTAAGTGTCCATTCCGCCTCGCATCGAGTCGAGCCCGCGTTCTAAGCAGCACGGGTACATGATGGTCGATTCGTAGCGGTAGTTTATGCAAATGTCGTCTACATATTTATTTGCTATCGCGCACGCCTCGGCTACTTTTTTGCACGCTGCCGAGTAGACGGTCCAAAAATTTTCGATGCTTATATTTTCGCGGTCTTCCGCGGTTTCATGCAAGGCTTCGAGTGTCAGCTGCGCCATGTTTATCCAGCCGTTTGGCGCACCCCAATTGCCTTTGGCGGGCGAAACGATTTCGGCGCAGCCGCTTAAAGCGTAGTCGCGTGCGTCCGCCGCCGGTACGCCGAGCCGGGTGAGACCCTCGACAACAGGCTTGTCGCCGAAAAAATTCGGTTCGCCCAAACCCTCGCCGAGCATGGCTATCGATAAATCCAAAATATCCTGCGGAGTTTCGTCGGTGCAGCGCACATAAACGGTCGGACGAAGCAGCCGCACGCTTCTTATCGCACGCAAAAATAAACGGGTAAGCTCGTTGCAGGCGTCTTTTCCGTTTGAATCGCAGCCGCCGAGCGTCAGAGTTTGCACGGAAGACACATTGTATATGCCTTCCAAATATTCGCTGTGCAGTTTGATCATGAACGCCTCAATAAGCTCCAGAACTCTTTCCTCACTTATATTGCCTGCGTCTGTATCGGCGCGGTAATAATCGTAAAGGTATTGGTCCGGGCGGCCGGTACCGTCGCCCGCAACCATGTAGGCGAACCAAAGCATTTGGATCGCTTCATAAAATGTTCCCGCCGGATGAGCGGGAACTTTTTTGCAAATTCGCGCCATTTCGATAAATTCGCATTTGTCCTGTTCATTTTTTGTGTTATCCGCAAGAGCCTCGTATGCCGCGGCGTAACGTTCCGCCGTCCTTATCATACATTTGTGCCCTTCTATAAAGCCTTCGGTTATTTCGCGCGCAAGACCTTCACGCGAGGCAAGCAGCTCCTCTGCGCGTTTTATGACGTTCAAGCTGCCCGTGCGAAGAAAGCCCTCATAATCTACAACCTTATGATTGAAAGGTCCTTGAGGCGATATAAGCCCGCGTGAAGCCATGTCGTAAACCCACTGCGGTTCTTTGGGGCCCGTTTGGGCGAAATGATTAATATAAAAATCTTCGCCGGCAGGTTTCCAACCCGTACTGACAGGGCCGTCGCCCCTTACGAGCGCGCCGGCGATCAAATCGTCCTGACGTATATATGCGGAAAGCCTGTCGCGTATGAAAACGAACCGCTCTGCGGCTTCGGTCCAATGGGACGCGCCGTCGCTCGGCTTGAACTTTCCCCAAGCATCTTTGATTTCTGTAAAGGGGCCGGAGTAACGTGTAGCAACCTCTTCGCAGAGCCGCTGTGTGCGCGGAGTTGTTCCGCGCACCATTCCGTTGGTATGCGGCAGACAGTTTTCCGCCGCGGTAACTCGTTTCATATTAACCTCCATTCCGGCTGTCGCCGGCACAAATAGGAATGAAAGCAGGTGCCAAACAGCCAAACAATATATAATTGCCGTGGGAGAAGATAAACTACAAAGCACGCGGAGGT
>WRDG01000255.1 GCA_009783525.1 Defluviitaleaceae bacterium
AAATTCAAACGACAATTTTTACAGCGAATATTCCGTAAGGTGCGGTTTTAGGGATTTTCGTTTTTCAAACGGGTATTTTAGGTTTAACGGCAAGCGGATAAGACTGGACGGCGCGCTTTACACAATATTGTGTTTCCCCGCGCTTATATCAATACCGCACGATGAAGACTTGTTGAGGCGTGACATGCTTAACATGAAAACGCTCGGCTTTAATTCAATCAGGATCCACAGCGGATCTGCGCTTCCAAGACAACTCGATTTATTGGACGACTTGGGTATTCTTGTCGTCGAAGAAAATTTCGGTGCGGGTTGGGCAAAAGAAAGCAGCAGAATCGGCATCGATTGGGAACGCTCTGTAAAAAGAGTAATGAAACGCGACAGAAATCATCCGTCGATCGTTATATGGTCGCTGCTTAACGAACGGCGCGACAATATTTTGCTGCGCCACGCTGTTTCTTCAACAACCTCTTTGCGCGAGATAGATCAAACAAGGATTCTTTTGTTAAACAGCGGACGCCACGATAAAGACGGAACCGTCGGAAATATTTGCAATCCGTTCGAAACAGAATGGTCGGGCAATTTGCGCGACGTTCATGCATATCCGCTTTTTCCGCACACTGCAAAAATTATTAAAGACATGATTTCGCCGATTTCGGACATTGACAAAATGGGTATTGAAAACAGCCAAAGCGTATCGGGAGAGCACTGTCCGATTTTTTTGACCGAGTACGGTGTTTGCGGAGCAGAGGACCTGCCGCATATAGTGAAGCGTTTTGAAATGATAGGCAAATCTGACGCAGACGACGCCAAACTCTACCAAAAAAAATATAAGGATTTTTTAGTCGAATGGGATAGGCTCGATCTCGGCACTTGTTGGGCTTCGCCGGAAAATTATTTTAAAGAAAGTCATCTCAACATGGCGCTTTTGCTTAGCGACGATTTTAATGCCTGGGCGGCAAACCCGGCAATCGTCGGAAGTTTTTCATCTACGCAAATTGTAGACGCCTGGTTCCACGGCTGCGGAGCCACCACGCCGTTCAGAAAATTAAAGCCGGGTGTTGCGGATGCCTACACAAACATGTTTTCACCGCTCAGATTCAGTTTGTTTGCCGACCCCGTTAATATTTACGGCGGGCAGGAAATAAATTTCGAAGCGCACTTGATTAATGTCGATGTATTAAAAACCGGAAAGCATAAAATTCTGTTTAAAATTATTTCTCCCGATTTGATATGCATCATGAATGAGCAAATTGAAATAAATATAGAAAAAAATGAAAGTCCCTTCGCCATGAAAATTTATTCAAAAAAACTAAGCAATTTAACTTGCGAGGGAAAATATCGTTTTACGGCCGAATTTATTTACGGCGTAGAGGCCGAAGGGGGCGAAACATTTTTTTATGTAACAAAAAAAATGCCCGACATAAACAAAAACATTATTCTTTGCGGAGACGATGACGGGCTTGTTGATTGGCTCGGCAAATACAAGGCTACCGTGCGACGGCTCGGCGAAGCAAAAAGCGGTGAAAATTATGTAATTATTGTTTCAGGAAATTTGCCTGCGAACAGTGACAAAGAAAAAATATTTTTCGAGTTGAAGCAATTAATTGCTAACGGATCTGCCGCTGTTTTTTTAACTCCGGAAACATTGGTCGAAAAACCCGATGAATACAACCAGTCCAAACAGCTTATTTGGGCTCCGTTTGAAAAAGAAGCCCTCCCGGATTTGGGTTTCACGCAAACCTGGTATTTCAGGTGCGACCATTGGGCAAAAAAACACGCCATTTTTTCCGGTTTGCCGAGCGGCGGAATATTGGACTATAAACTTTTCAGGAACATCCTGACCGGAAAAACCGTTAAAAACTTAAAAGGAAAATTTGAAGCGGTTGGCGGAACTTTGCAAATGAGCGGCGCGGGATCCGCTTTTTTCGAATCAGATACCATGCTTACCGTTCATGAATACGGAAAAGGCCGTTTCATTTTAAACACGATGCTTATTCGCGAAAACCTCGGCGCCGACCCCGTTGCCGATCGGTTGCTGTTTAACATGATCGAATATGCCTCTGATAGTATAAAAAAATAAAGCAGGAGGTTTATCGATAATGAATTACAGTCGTGAAGTCGAACGTCTCCGTGAGCTTGCGAAAGCGGCGGCCGACAAATATGAAGATAAAAAAAACACGGAAAGAATTAAACGTTATAAAGACATTAATTCGTTGAAGCACCGGCCGCCGCCGGTTCATATTCATATACCCGCACACGCGAGCGAAGATTTATTTCAACTGACAGGCAAGCTAAAGACAATGGACGTATCACTCGCCGGTTACGAAAAATGGTTATTGCAAATATTGCTTAGAGACGAAGTGCTCGGCGACGACATCCCTGTTCAACCGACTGTTTATACGGGGTTTTCATGTCATGTTACCGGTTGGATGGATGGACACAAAACGGTAAAAATGGGAAGCGATTTAAAATCGTCTTTTTTTGAACCGTGTTTAAATGATGCAGATGATCTGCAAAAAATTAAAGAACCGATTTTGATACACAATAGAATTAAATCCGAAGAAAATTTTGAAAAAGCCTGCGATATTTTCGGAGGAATATTGCCGGTCGTAATGGGTTACCCCTATTTGAGCACATACGGTTGGGGTGACAGCGTAATAGACCATTTAATGGAAATGCGGGGCAACGTACAGTTTTATTATGACTTGACCGACAATCCGGAATTTATTCATGCCGCAATGCGAAAAATGACCGATTGCAAATTGCGTTTGCTTAAGCAATTTGAAAATGAAAAAATGTTTGTGCTAAATAACTGCGGATGGGGCGTCGGTTCGACGAGCGCGGGATATACCGACGAGCTTCCCGGAATTAATTACGATCCCTGCCATGTCCGGACATGCGACCTATGGGGTTTTGCCCATGCCCAAGAATTGTCTGAAGTTTCGCCTGCCATGCTTGAAGAATTTATTTTGCCATATCAAGCCGAATTGCTTAACGGCTTCGGTTTGGTTGCATACGGTTGCTGCGAAGCTATGGAAAACAAAATCGAATCGGTTAGCCGGTATATAAAAAATTTGCGTATGATTTCAATTTCGCCTTTTACAAACCACGAAAAAGCCGCAGAAAAATGCAAAGGGAAATTTGTTTACGCCTGGAAACCACAACCATCGTACATGATTGATTTTAACGAAGAACAAATAGCAGACGATTTAACGAGGACATTAACCGTCACGAAAGATTGCTGCGTAACCGTCACCTTAATGGATGTATATCCGTACGGCGGAGATGTTAGACGCTTTAAGCGGTACCGCGAGATAGCTCACAACGTAATAAACAAATTATTTTAAGGAGGAAAAAATGGACGAATTATTTCCAAGAACGACGGTAGGCGGCATTTCGCTGCCGAGGTTGATTATGGGAACCAACTGGATTTTAGGATTCAGTCATAAAACTGTTTCTGC
>WRDG01000256.1 GCA_009783525.1 Defluviitaleaceae bacterium
AGTCCGTATCTCATGCGACATGTTCGAAAGAAAATCGGACTTGGCAAGATTTGCTATCTGCGCTTCGCCGAGAGCCCTTTCCAGTTTGACAGTCATCTCCATTTTCACCATGGAGTTGGCGATAAGCAAACCCGCCGAGCGCAGTATCGAAACCTCGTTGTCCATAAACACGCGCTCGCTTTTGCAATCGTCAAAGCCGATAAAGCCCCAAAAACTTTCTTCCAAAAAAATAGGCGCGACAAAAATCGACAGTATGCCTTGCAATGTAAGCATTGTCTTTATGTTTGGCGGCATGTTTTTTACTTCGCCGTTGATGCATCCCCCGGATGAAAGGACGGCTTCCCAGTCGGGCAGCCTGTTTTTGTACGAAATACCCGCCGACTTTTCGCCTGCGCGTCTCGGGCCTCCGCGCATTGTCCATTCGTATATGCGCGCGCAGTGTAAAATTCCGTTTTCGGTATAATTTTTCCACAGGTATATCCTGTCCGCCTGCACCGCGTTCGCCATCATGCCCATGCATACATAAATGTTGTCCGTAAAATTTTCTTTGGACGACAGCAGCAATATGCCTGCGATCTCATTTACGGCATGCAGGAGGTAGTCCGTCCTCCGCATCTCGTTCATCATCATGTCGTGCTCGCTCATGTCCACCACATGAACCACGACCAAATACCCTTCGCTGCCCTTCACCCTAACCGCCGTAATGCTGCACGGCACGGGTACGCCGTTTGCGTCAACATGCATCCAATAAAAAGCGTGCCTGCCGTCCTTCAGCGCCCTGCGCAGATTTTCCGGCGCTTTTTTTGACGAGAGGCTGCCGTCCGGCTGATACTCAGGCGAAAAACGGTTGAAGTCCGATTTAAATTTTTCTTTGTTGGCAATTTTAAACATGACCATGCTTGCGTCGTTGCAGTCGATCATCTGAAGATCCGCGTTCCACAAATGACAGGGGTACGGCATCGAATCAAACATCAGTTTGATGTTGCCGCTGTCGTTACGCTCGTTGCCTTTCATCGATGTATCACGCCCCGCCATTTATTCCGAGTGTAGATTGCTTATTGCTCTGTTATGCCTTCAAAATAAATTCGATGATTATCTATAAATCGAGTTGCACGGAGTTTCGTGTTGTCTAAAGATACTTTGATTAGACAACGCGAAGCCTCCTCCTTGCACAGAGTTTCGTGTTGTCTAAAGATACTTTGATTAGACAACGCGAAGCCTCCTCCTTGCACGGAGTTTCGCGTTGTCTAAAGATATTTTGATTAGACAACGCGAAGCCTCCTCCTTAATTATCAAATTTTAAACTGTCCAAAATTATTAATGCGTTTTCAAAATCGTAGTCGTCAAGTTTTTCCGCAAGCTCTTCGAGACCCGTGATGTGCTGCAGCCTTTCAACGTAAGCTGTTGCGCCAAATTCTCCCTTTTCGATCAGCGGCCTGATTTCCGCGAGCAGGCTTGCCATTTCTTCCGCGCTTATTTGCGACGCTTCGCCCTTTGCAGATTCCGCTTCGGCCATGACCGGCTCGAACTCGTCAAACGCTTTCGCCAATTCCTTTTCTATCAGATGGATTTGCTCTTCCGTAAAAACCGGCTTGTCGCGCTGCAGCGAACTTTCGAGCGAAAGCGCCGCCTCCTGCAGTTCGGTTTTTCGTAAAAATCCCGCGCTGCTTTTTAATGTGTGCGCGATCCGGTGCGCCGTCTTGGTGTCGTTTGCGCCGAGCGCGGCCTTTATTTTTTCGGCCGTCGCCGCATTTTCTTTTACGAACGTGATTATCGCTTTGCGTATCAGTTCGTCCTGCTTCAACAGGCGCGACAGCTTGGTATCGGTATCGGTATCATTAACGGTTTTGATTTTTTCGGGCGGGAGATGCTTTACGATAAGCTCCCGCAGTTCGTTCGAATCTATAGGCTTGGTTATAAAGTCGTCGAAGCCGCTTTCGATAAACATTTCTTTAGCGCCTTTGACCGCGTTTGCGGTAAGCGCGACAATCACAAGCTTTTCGTGTTTGCCGCCCAGCTGCCTTATCCGCTGCGCCGTTTCTATCCCGTCCATCTCCGGCATCATGTGATCCATAAAAACAATGTCGTAATCTTTTTGCTGCACCATTTTGATCGCCTTGAACCCGGAGTCCGCAAGATCCGCCTCTATATCCATAAAGCCCATGAGCCCGCTTGCGACTTTGAGGTTAAACTCGTTGTCGTCCGTGATCAAAATTGACGCGTCCGGAGCGTAAATTTCTGTATATGTTTCGGCTGTTTTCTTTTCAGCAATATTTTCGGCGTTACCTTCGACGACGGGGACCGTAACCGTAAAAGCCGTGCCGTGCCCGTACTCGCTCTCCACCGTAATTTTTCCGCCCATCATTTCTACAAACGACTTGCTTATCGGCAGCCCGAGTCCGGTGCCAACCACGTTTCTGTTCCTTGACTTGTCTGCCTGTTCAAACGCTTTGAAAAGATTCGGGACGTCATCTTTTTTTATGCCGGCTCCGGTGTCTTCAATTTTAAAGTTAAGCATCCCGTCCGACGCAAAGGCGGACAGCTTAACGTAGCCGTTTGCCGTAAACTTGACGGCGTTGCCGCAAATGTTTGTAAGCACCTGCCTCAGCCTTATGTCGTCGCCGTATAAAAAAACGGGAAGTATCCCGATTTTTTCCGAGAAAAAATCAAGCCCCTTGTTGCTTGCCACAAGCGTGAACATCGAAACGATGTTGTCAAAAAATTGGTCGAAGTTGTAGTCAATCGGAATAAGCTCAAGTTTTCCCGCTTCTATTTTAGACATATCCAATATGTCGTTTATGATGCCGAGAAGCGACTGCGCCGACACGCTTATATCGTTTACATAGCCCATCTGTCTCTGGCTTAAATCTTCGTGGCACAAAATATTTGACATGCCGATGATCGCGTTCATGGGCGTGCGTATTTCGTGGCTCATGTTCGCCAAAAAAGCGGTTTTCGCTTGGTTTGCGGCCTGCGCGGCCTCCTCCATCGCTTTTCGCTCGGTTATGTCCCGCGCAATGCCCATTATGCCCGTGACCTTACCGTTAAACATAAGCGGGACTTTATTGGTTTCGAACAGCCGAACCACGCCTTCAAAATTAGGGACGTACTCCTCGTAAGTAACTATTCTGTTGCTCTCTATAACCGCTTTGTCCGAAACATGGTACTGCATGGCGGACTCGGAGGTTATACGCAGCCCTTCTTCGTCCGTGCTGCCTATCAGGTCGCTCTCTTTCAAATTGAAATACTTCAGCAGGCTTTCGTTGCAGCGTGTGTATTTTAAATTCATGTCCTTGCAAAAAATAAGGTCGGGCACGGAGTTGAACATGGTTTGCAGCATCGAGCTTTCGGTTTCCAAATCGATCAGGAGCTTTTTTGTTTCGGTTATGTCGAGCATCGCGCCCGTGATACGGACGGGTCTGCCTGCGTTGTCGCGTATCGTTTCGCCCGTCGCTCTAA
>WRDG01000257.1 GCA_009783525.1 Defluviitaleaceae bacterium
ATTAACCACGGCAACAGCGGCGGCCCGCTGATAAACATGCGCGGCGAAGTAATAGGAATAAACACGGCAAAAATTTTCGAGTATGATCAATATTCCGTCGAGGGTATGGGTTACAGCATTGCCGCCAACATTGTAAAACCAATAATCGAAACGATTATGAACCAACTCCCGCGTCCGTTTCTCGGTATATACGGTGAAACTATTTCTGAAGAACAAGCGGAAGAATTCGGTATACCGCAAATTGGCGTCTATGTTCTCGAAACCATCAGAGGCCACAGCGCCGAACGTTCCGGAATGCAAAGAGGAGATATAATCACAAGCTTTAACGGCAATATAATTTACACGATGAGAGACTTGCAAGAAGCCGTCGCGCAATGCAATGTGGGCGATTCAATTGAGGTAAAGGTAATACGCGGAGACAATCCGATTACATTCAGGCTCCGGCTCGGAACAAACGATCAAAATAATTTTTAGACTCCTCTCTTTTTTTACAGGAGCCGATCCGTCACCGACGGTAGGCTCTTGTTTTTTTGAAAAAAAATAAAAAATGTATTACTTATCGGTTTCTTTTTAAACAATTTTCCTGCGGTTCGCGTAATTATTTGTAGAATTTTAAAAACTGTTTTATACTCCGAACAATAATGAAAAGGGGAAAAATAATGGCCAACGAAAAACTTTCAATCCTAAAAATGCTTGAAGACGGCAAAATTACTTCCGCCGAAGCGGTAAAGCTTTTGGATTCGATTGACAACAACGCAGCCGCGCCAAAATCAACAGAAAATAAAAATAATTCCGGTTCCGGTTCAAGTACATACACGAGCGCCGCCCCCGGCATACCAAGCGCTTCACGCGTCCCCGAAACCCCGCGCGCTTCACATACGGAATATTCCGGTTATTCAAACAACGGCAGGCCGTCATCTTCTTCCGGCACGTCATCCTCCGCGCCGCGGCCCGCAAGCTCCGGCCGCAGCTTCGACGAATTTGCCGGCGACCTGCAAAAAAAATTCAATGCGTTCGCAAAAGAAATGGAACCTAAAATTCAAAGATTTACAGAAACTGTCGCCGAAAAAACCGTGAACATAGCCGATAAAATTTCTAAAGGTCTTTCGCAGGATCCTTCGGAAGCGCGCCGGCCGTCACCCGAACCGCGACGCGCTTCGGCTTCTCCGCCGGGCGGAATGGAAAAAAGTTTCGAATTGCCGGTTTCGGCCGGCTATAACGAATTGAACTTGATTTCGTTAAACGGCGACTTTCGGGTAAAGGGCTACAACGGAGACAAAATAACGATGCGAGTCACATATAAGCCGCGGCGGTCCAATGCGGAAATCGATTTGAAAAAACTCGGCGGCAAATATTTTCTCAATTATGAAGAGGACGACTTCGAAAAAGTTTCAATAGACGCGTATGTGCCCGAAAGACTTTTTCAAGTAATAAATTTTTCCGGGATCAACGGAAACATGGACATATCGTCGCTTGCCGCCGAAGAAATGCGCCTGACAAACGCTCACGGACAGACAAGACTCGCGGGATTGGCGGCCAACCGTTTAAAAGTTGAAAGCAGCAACGGCAAGCTCACGTTAAACGCAATAGCGGCGGACAGCGCCGATATAGAAAACTACAGCGGAACGGTAGAAGCCGAAGAACTCGACATCGCCAACATGTCGTTAACAAACCTCAACGGCGGGATATCGTTAATCATGTCCGCGTTCGCAAGATATGACGATTATTTATGGTCGGTTGAAACGAGCAACGCAAAGCTTTCATTTAACTTGCCCACCTTGCCGGATTTGGCGTACCACGTTAAAGCTCACGCGACGCTCGGCGAAATAAGACTCGCCTTGACGGGAATGCAATTTTTAACAAACGACAGCAGTTTAATTGAAGCCCGTTCGACAAATTTCGACAGAGCGGCAAAAAAAGTTAAATTAGCGGCGGAAACATCAAACGGCCCGCTGCTGATTAACTAACGTGCCCGATAAGATCGCCGTAATAGGCGCGGGCATAACAGGATTGACCGCGGCATATTGCCTCGCAAAAAAAGGACATGATGTTTCTGTTTTTGAAGCCGCCGAGTATTCGGGAGGCATTGCGGTATCGCACATAATAAACGGCGTCGGCATTGAAGATATTTATCACCATATTTTTACGAGCGACGAATATTTGCTTCAATTATCAGAAGAGCTGGGCTTGATTAACGAAATCGAATGGATTGAGCCGAGCGACGGTTTTTATTCGGACAGTGTGCTGTATCCGTTCACATCGCCCATGGACCTGTTGAAATTTAAGCCGCTGCCTTTTTTAAGCCGCGTTTTGATGGGCCTTTTAGTTTTGAGGTCGCGTTATGTAAAAAATTACAATAATCTTGAAAATATGAGCGCGGGTGAATGGATCAGCAAAATGGCGGGCCGCAAGGTTTACGAAAAAGTTTGGAAACCGCTGTTAAAAGCTAAATTTGATACTGACGCAGACAATGTGGCCGCTGTTTGGATTTGGAACAAATTCAAGCTTCGCGGTTCTACCCGCGGAAAAAACATCAGCAAAGAACTTCTCGGCTATATGCGCGGGAGTTTTGGCGTGCTCACAAAAAAGCTGGGTGAACGGTTAAACGACTGCGGCGGCAAACTGCTTGTTAACGCAGCGGTTAGCAAAATCGAAAAAAACAGCGATGTCTTTAAAATTTTTTATAAAAATGAAAGCGGCGAATTTGACAAAGTGTTGTTTACTGCAGCACCGCAGTTGTTGCTGAGCGTTTTCGATAAATTCAACGGGGATTATGCAAAAAAATTATCTTCTATTAAATATAAAGCCAACATTTGCATGCTCATTCAAATAAAAAAACCGCTGTCAAAATATTATTGGACAACGGTTGCAAGCGAAAACATTCCGTTTGTGGCTGTTATCGAGCACACCAACATACAGCCGAAAAATTTATACGGAACCTGCATAGTTTATTTAACGCGTTACATCGAAGCCGCCGACGCATTGTTTTCCGCCGACGATGAAGACATAAAAAAAAGTTTTTTCAAGGGCTTAGCAAAAATTTATCCCCAATTTTCGGTCGGCGATGTAACCGGCGTTTCGATTTTGCGTTCGCGTTTTTCTCAGCCGGTAATTACCAAAGGTTATTCAAAAATAATTCCCGAATATATAACGCCGGTCGACGGATTGTTTCTTGCCTGCATGGCGCAGATTTATCCTGAGGACAGAGGCATGAATTATGCGGTGCGCGAAGGCAAAAAAATTGCGGATATAATGAGCCAATAATTTTACGGAGGCGTATATGGATTTTTTATACATACTGCAATGGTGGGCTGTCTTCCTGCTGCTCGGAATTGTATTTCTCCCGATCACGTTTTACATGTTCAACAGATTTTACGACAAGGGATATATTTTTTCAAAAATAATCGGCTTGGTTGTAATGAGTTTTTTTCTTTGGTTCTTGTCAGTTATAAATGC
>WRDG01000258.1 GCA_009783525.1 Defluviitaleaceae bacterium
CCGCTATATAAGCAACGGGCAAAATGTTATGCAAACGAGCGGGAACGGAGATGCAAAAACGGCTCTGTACCAAATATTCGGAAAAGATACGGCTCAAAAAATGATTCAAATTAATTTTGAAAATGAAAAATTTATTTTAAAAGGATATGCCGGGAAACCTGAAATAGCTCGTCCGAACCGAAACGGAGAAATTTTTTTCGTCAATAGACGATATATAAAAAGTGATTTGATGCGTATGGCGGCGGAAGAGGCAATCAAACCCATGCTTACCGGCGGCAGGTTTCCTTTTTTTGTCCTCGACCTCACAGTAGGACCCGGTGTTTCGGACATAAATGTTCATCCGGCTAAAACTGAAGCGCGTTTTTCTAACGAAGCGGATATTTATTCGTTTATAAAAGAATCTTTGGCGGACGCTTATTCGGAAGCCAACTTAGTTCCGTCCGTTATCCTCGAAGCAAAAACAACGGCGGCATCTTTTTTTTCAAAAGAAACCGAAAAATCGCCGGTGATAAAAAACGGCGAATCGGTTTCTTTTTCGTTTAAAGAAGAAGGCGAAGCAAAAGCTGCGCCGCATGTGCCGCTCAGTTGGGCGGAAGGCTATAAGGTTGGAGTCACGAAACCGGACAGTCTGTCCGGTAAAAAAAAGTCGGATTTGAACGACGTTTTTTTACTTGAAAAATTGGCGCCGGAGCAGCAAAAAAACCCTTTTTATGAAGAGTTCACCATTGTCGGGCAAATATTCGGCACATACTGGATTGTATCCCATTGCGATTCTATTTTTTTGCTTGATCAGCATGCGGCGCACGAACGGATATTGTATGAAGAAATTTCGGAATCGATGGACAACGGCACCGAAGCTGCGCAGCTTTTGCTGCACCCGCTTCCTCTGCGCCTATCGCCGCAGGACAAGCAGGTATTGAACGACTACGGTGAAATATTTGAGCGCTTGGGATTCGAAATAGTGAACAACGGTTTCGGTGAAACCGCCGTTTCATCATTGCCGTTCGGCATCACGGAATTGTCCGCGCAAAGTTTTTTTTCGGAGGTTTTGGACAAGTTATCAAAAAATGTTTTTAACAACCAATATGCCGCACTGAAACGAATCGTAGCGATGTCCGCATGCAAGGCGGCGGTAAAAGCGCACGACAAGCTAAGCACCGGCGAAGCGCGGGCAATGATCGACAAAATGCTGACGCTCGAAAATCCGTTCAACTGCCCTCACGGGCGTCCCACTATGGTGGAGCTTCCCCGTACCGAAATAGAAAAAATGTTCAGAAGAGTCAACCCGTGATAGTAATTACCGGACCGACCGCCTGCGGCAAAACGAAAATTGCCGCAACGCTCGCTTGCGAAATAAGTGGTGAAGTAGTTTATGCGGATTCGATGTGCGTTTACAAAAAAATGGACATCGGAACCGCAAAACCTGCCGCTGAAGCGCGTATGGGCGTAACGCACCACATGATCGACGTCGTTTACCCCGACGAAACGTTTTCCGCCGGACTGTACCGGCAAATGTCGGACCCGATAATAAATAATATCGAATCTCGAGGTAAAATCCCCGTCTTATCAGGCGGCACGGGTTTTTATATCAACGCTGCGGTATACGGCACCGAATTTACTTCGCATGATGACCGCGGTATCCGCGAAAACTTGATTGAATTTGCCGAACGCGAAGGCAGCGAACGTCTACATGCTCTGCTTCGTGAAGCAGATCCCGAAACGGCAAAAACACTTTCGCATAAAAATGTCAGGCGCGTCGCCCGCGCTTTGGCGTTTTACAAATCGACGGGGCAAACTATTTTTTCGCATAATTTGACGGAATCGAAAAAACCGCCGCAAAAAAACGTCTTTTTTTTTATTTTGGCCGCCGAACGGGACGAACTATATAAGCGGATCAACAAGCGAGTAGACATTATGATGGAATGCGGGCTGCTTGAAGAAGTAAAGGGACTTCTCGCAGAGGGTTATCACGGCGGCCTCGTTTCGATGCAGGGCATCGGATATAAAGAGTTGGTCCGTCATCTTGCGGGTGATTGTTCGCTTGGCGACGCAATTGAACAGATCAAGCAAAACACCCGCAGGTATGCCAAACGGCAATTGACATGGTTTAAAAACAGGCCCAACCCGGGCGCGATAATAATCGACTCGGAAAATGATCCGATAACGCAAATAAAAAAAATAATTTCGGGGTAGCATAAATGTTTTTTTCAAATGAAACTTTGCAATTAGTCGAATCGGCAGAAAAAGAATTGAGCGTGCAGTTTGCAGCCGCAGACAACATTGCGATGAAAAACCAAATGAAAATTTTGGATGCGATGCAAAAACACCGCTTAAGCGAAACTCATTTCGGCGGAACAACAGGTTACGGATACAATGACGGCGGCCGCGAAACGCTCGAAAATATTTTTGCTTCAATTTTTAAGGCCGAAGCCGCTCTTGTGCGTCCGCAATTAATTTCTGGTACGCATGCGTTGACGGCGGCGATGCTTGGCAACCTGCGGCCGGGCGACGAACTTTTTTCTCCAACCGGACGTCCTTACGAAACGCTTGCAAAAGTTATCGGCATCAAGCCGACGCCGGGTTCGTTTGCCGAATACGGTATCGTATATAAAGAAGCCGCGCTCGCCGCAGACGGCAGCCTCGATTACGATGCAATCGAAAAAGGTATAACAAAAAAAACAAAAATGGCGGCCATCCAACGGTCAAAGGGTTATTGTTGGAGGCCGTCTTTTTGCATTAACGAAATAAAAAATTTGATTAAATTTATAAAAAAAATAAAAAGCGATGTTATTTGCTTGGTGGATAATTGTTACGGCGAATTCGCGGAAGAAGAAGAGCCTGTTGAAGCCGGCGCAGATATTGCGGTCGGCTCATTGATAAAAAATCCGGGTGGCGGGCTTGCTCCGGCCGGCGGTTACATTACGGGCGGCGAAAAATATGTGGCGGCCGCAGCCGACCGGGTAACGGCTCCGGGTCTTGGGCGCGACGCGGGGCCTACGTTAGGGCTCACTCGGCTGCTTTTACAAGGATTATTTTTAGCGCCGCAGGTGGTAAGAGGATGCGTGGCGGGCTCCGCTCTCATGTCGCTTGTTTTTAGCAATTTGGGTTATTCGGTTCTTCCGCTTCCGTTTGAGCCGCGCACGGACATAGTCCAAGCGATTCGACTCGGTTCCGCAGAAAAAATAAAGAAATTTTGCCGCGCCATCCAACAGGCTTCGCCGGTCGATTCATTTGTCACGCCGGAACCTGCGGCCACGCCGGGCTATTCCGGTCCCGTTATTATGGCGGGCGGCAGTTTTATACAGGGCGCGTCGGCGGAACTGTCGGCGGACGCTCCAATCGAGCCGCCGTACAATGTTTTTTTTCAAGGCGGATTGACGGGTTTCCACGCTCGCATAGGTGTACTTAACGCAGCGGAAACATTTTTGCGCGATACTTTTGTTTGATCGGTTGA
>WRDG01000259.1 GCA_009783525.1 Defluviitaleaceae bacterium
AAAATGCCATGTTAATGTTTATGGAAGCCGAGTTGTGCATTATGTCCGCGTCGTTTTCGCCCGTAAACACGAAACCCGCGCCGCCCATATCGGCTGCAAGCTGATATACCTCGTCGAAACCGCCGCTTAAAATATTTTGGCAAACCAAAGGGTCGCGCAAGTCGCCGATGACGAAATCATTGGCTTTTGTTTCGCCGAATTCGGGATATTTTAAATCGACGCCTCTTACCCAAAAATTTTCATTGCGTAACCTTTTGACTAAATGACTTCCTATAAAACCGCCCGCTCCGCATACCAACGCTTTACGCAAAATATCAAGTCCTTTCGTTTTCTGTTTTTAGTCTTGCGGTAATACATAAATGCCAGCCTAACTTTTTTTCAATAATTCTAAACATGAATTGCGGAATTATTTTAAAATACCAAACTTTTTTATATCTATATTCTTTATAATCTTTAATTTTATATTTAAATATATGATCGATATCTATGCTTAAAATTTCGAAGCCTGACAATAACTTATTTATGCTTTTTTTTGTGTAGCTGTACGTTACGGGACAGCCTGATTGGGCTTCTGATGATTCCGCAATGCATTGATCAATTTTGGTAAAACGGAATTTTTTTAGTAAAATGCAAAAAACCTTCCACGACCTTCGATGGTACACCATAATTTTTAAAAGGCTGTTTTTGCCGAGGTATTTTTTTATTTCTTTTACGGTTTTTTCAGGGTTTGGCGTATGGTGTATTACGCCGAATGAGTAAACTAAGTCATATTTTTCGACCGGTACCGTTTCTGACAAATTTTCGGCGTCTGCTTGATAAAATTTAACGTCATGTCCGAAAACATCTGCGCGTTTTTTTGCGATAGACAATGATTCGGAGGATAAATCCACTGCAGTAACATTAGCGCCCGCGCGCGCGAAGCTTATCGTATCAGTGCCTATGCCGCACCCAATTTCCAGCACTTTTTTATCTTTATACGAATTAAAATCTGCAAATGCTGGTATATGCGGCTCAACGAAATATTTCCGTGCTTCGACTTCGTCGAAATACTCTTTGCTTCCGACATTTTTAGAAGAGTGTTTAATATTGCATGGGCGTTTATTCCAATAATTTTGAACGTCCAATATGCTTTTATTTGAAAAAACTCCCATTTTTTATTCATATCTCCATTCAAGGTATTATGCGTGGCAAGCACCCAAAGCAAAATATTTAATATTTTTAAATAAATTATTTTTATACAATCTCCAGGGGTCGATCAAAATTTTTATATCGTCGTCGAACGGCGCGAAGTCAATTTTTTCGTATTCCGGCCAGCTTGTCATAATAACAACTGCTTCCGCGTTTATTATGCATTCGTTTACATCGTCGTGGTACTTTAATTTTTCCGCGTATTTATTTTTTGTCCATTCGAGAGCCTGCGGATCATGTACCGACAAAGTATGGCCTACAGCTAAAAGTTTATCTATCAAATGAATTGACGGCGACTCTTCGATAATATGCGTGAAGGGTTTGTATGCGGCGCCCAATACGGCTATATGCGCGTTTCTTGATACATTGGCTTCTATCAAACCATAAAGTCTTGTTATTGTGTCGTTGTTGATGCTGACAACCTGCTTGCTTAATTTTGTTTCGGCGTAATATTTTTTTGCGAATTGTTGAAATGCGGCGTTATCTCTCGGAAAACACGGTCCGCCGAAGCCTAATCCGGCTTTTAAGCATTTTTGGCCTATTCTCGTATCAAGACCTATTGCCGATGTCACGGCATCAACATCCGCGCCGGGAACTTTTTCACATATCGAAGCCAATTCATTGGCATAGCTGATTTTCATTGTTACGTAGCAGTTTAAACTGAGTTTTGTAATCTCGGCGTTTATTAGCGACATTTCCGCTATATGTGGATTGTTTTCGCAGACAGTTAAATAAAGATTTTTTATGTAATTTAATGTGTAATCGTCGCTTGCGCCAATTAGTACAATGTCCGGGTTTAAAAAATTTTTTATTACGGAACCCAAAGCGATAAATTCCGGATTATAGGCTATGCCAAAATCTTTTCCGGCTATTTTTCCGGTCATATTTTCAAGCAGCGGAATAAATTCATTTTCGCACGAACCCGGCATAACAGTAGAAACAATATCGACAATGTGAAAACTATTTTTGGTTTTTATAAAGGGAGCAATTTTTTTAAGGACATCGGTGATGTAATGGTTTTCAAATTTACCGGAACTGTCGCTTGGCGTCGGAGTAATAATTAATGTGGCGTCAGTTTTTTGTATTGTTTCCTGAACAGTATCGGCAACAATAAAATTGCTCCATGCTTTTTCAAGCAGTTCGATTAATCCGGTTTCGTTTATGGGACATTCTTTATTTTTTAGTTTATGCATAAGGTCGGTATTTATGTCAAAGCCGTATACTTTAACTCCTTTGGACGCTATACACGCGGCCGTACATAAACCAAGTTTGCCTAAACCTATTATTGATATGTTCATATTTTTACCATTCGCGTCACGCATAAAAATTGTGTAAAAATCCGTTCGCGCCTTTCCGTTCGGTTTTTTTTATGCAAAAATTATTTTAAAATTTTATATTTATACTTATTCGTCAAATGTTTATGGAGCTTTTTTATTCTTTTGTCTTTCGGTATCGGTATGTCGTGCCCATATATTCCTTTATATATAAAATTCGTATGCTCATATTTTCCGCCGTTTATATATGCGGCGCAGATGGGGGGGTTGGATAAACCTGCGACAATGCCTTCGCAAGCCGCCATTGTATAAACGTCACGCAAAACCTCAAATCCCATTTTGAATTTATGATCCTTGCGTGTTCCGTCCAAATCGTTGGTCAAAAAAAACAAATCTTTTTTTTCGCCGCTTACTCTTATAACATCATCATAATAAACCGCCATTTTTCCGAATGTTTTTTTAAAGGCCGTAACAGCGTCGTTATCGTCGGCTGCAATAAATATTTTTTCGAATCCGAATTTTTTAACTGCCGTCTTTGCCGCGTCTATATGCTCGCAAATATCTACGCCGACCGGATGGTACGGACAGTTGTTTATATTCATTCCCGTGCGTATATGCACTGCGAGTGTTTTTTTCTTTTCCAGCAGATCATTGATGCTGAATGTGATATTCGTTTTGGTTTTTTCGTTTAACAGCATGAAGCGGTTTACGGCTTTGTTCATTGCCATAATTCGTTTTTCGTCCTGTATATAACCCAGTTTGTCGATGCGCGGTATTAACGATTGCTTTCCGTGTGCGTTTATTACCGAATAGCAATTTTTTATTTCGCTTTCGTTTATATGGCATGGCTGCTCATAAAAATATTCGAAAATATTGTCGTTCGGTTTGCCGTCCATATGGTAGCAGGCAGATTTCCAATTGATATAGGGAACGAAATTAAACAAATTGGCTGTGCAGAGCATATCCGCTGTTTG
>WRDG01000260.1 GCA_009783525.1 Defluviitaleaceae bacterium
AATTCTGCGCGGTCGTTTCCGTTTGAATTAAATTCTTTTTTCTTGTCGATTTTTATTTCGAAAACCGCGTGGTCGATGCCCAAACTTTTTAACACTGTTTCTATTTGCTTTTTTATCTGCCCCGCTTTTTCCGTTCTTATCGAAGACATGCATTTGCATATTTCAATGATCTCCTGAGTTTGCTTCCTTTTTAATGTTTCATTTTCTTTTATCAATATGCCGCTGTTTTCGTATTGCTCAAGTCTGCCGGAAATTTTTTCGCAATGCGCCAAAACATCCGCAACCGTAGAACCGTATTTGTTTTTTAGACGGTATATTACGTCGAGCCTCGATTCGATCAATTCAAGCTCCGCCGGGTCGGCGTCCAAGCTGTCTGCGTACTCGCGCAGCTCGCGCACTACATCGGAAACAATGGATGCGGCATCGCCTAAGGTATCCGCCAACTCTTTTTTTTCGGCGTCGAGTTTTTCAATTTCCGCCAAACAATATAAAGCGCGCCCGATTTGATCGGACGCGGCCGTGTTAGAGTCTCCGCCGCGCAGCAGATCCAAAGCTTCTGCTGCAAAGCGCGCCAATTTTTCTACGCCGCCCAAACGTTTTCGCTTAGCGTTTAAGCGCTCTTCTTCTCCGTTTAATAATTTCGCCTGCTTTATTTCATTTATTTGGTATCTCCAAATTTCCGCTTGTTCTTCTCCCCTGCTGCCGCCCGTTAATTCATTCAATTTTTTTATCGTGTCGCGGTATTTAATCAAACACTCGTTTAATTTCGATTTTAGTATGGTCAATTTGTCGCCGCAAAACGCGTCCAAAAAATGTATGTGCCGGTTTACGTTAAGGAGTGATTGATGTTCGTGCTGGCCGTGAACGTCAACAAGCAGCGCAGAAGTTTCTTTTAACATCCCGACCGCCGCGGCGCGGCCGTTAATCCTGCAAACATTTTTTCCGGAGTTATTGATCGACCGTGAAATATGCAATTGGTTTTCGCCGTTCAACTCGATTCCCAATTCGGCAATTTGCTTTTTTACTATGTTCGAATTAATTTCAAACAAGCCTTCGACGAAAGCGGTTTCAGCACCGTTTCTTATAAAATCTTTTCCGGGCCGGCCGCCGAGCATAAAATTGATCGAGTCGATCAACATCGATTTTCCGGCGCCCGTTTCACCCGTCAAAATATTTAAACCTGCGCCGAAATTTATTTCGGCTTCGTCTATCAAAGCAACATTATTTATCAATAAATTTGTCAGCATGACAATTTACCGGTCAGCTCGAGCGCTTGTTTTTCGCTGCGCACAACGCATATAACAACATCGTCGCCCGCGACGGTGCCCAGCACCTCATCAAACCGCATTGCGTCAAGGGCGGCCGCAACCACATTGGCCGCTCCCTTCATAGTCCGCAGCACCACAATGTTGCCCGCGCAATCCATCGATTCCAGTCCGGTTCTGTAAAGTCTGTTTAGCCGTTCTTTTTCGTTCTTGTCCAACTCAACGGGGACTGCGTATTTATAGCTTCCGTTATCGGCAGGCACTTTAACAAGCCGCAGTTGTGATATGTCCCGCGATACGGTTGACTGCGTCACAACAAGACCCGCCTCGGACAGCAAACGCGTCAGATCGCTTTGAGTTTCTACTTCATTTTTGACTATTAAATCAATTATTAAAGCGTGGCGTTTATTTTTCACAAAATTCTCCTTAATAATTTATGGATTAAGGATCATTTTTTTTCTGAGCACCGAAAAAAAATCTATATTGTTCGTCTTGATAATGCACGCCGAAAATTTCGACTTAGTAATGTTAATTTTATCGCCGTCAGATATTTCGAATATATTTTCGCCGTCAACAACCACGTTTATCTTCTGCGGATTGCAATATACATCGGCTTCGGCGGTAACTTCGACGGTGTCTTCCGCGTCAATAATCCACGGCCGCGCCCTGTGCGCATGAGGGCAGACTGCGGTGATAACGGTCATATTGCCGTCAGGCTTAAGTATCGGGCCGCCCGCGGATAAATTATGAGCCGTTGAACCCGTAGGCGTTGCCACTATCAAACCGTCGGCTCTGATTTTTTCCATAAAAAAACCGTTTACGGAAATAGATAAGCCTATCATTTTGCCGTAACCGGAAATATATATTTCATTTAATGCAGACGCATTAACGGGCGCTGTTTTTTTTGCCGTGCATTCGACCGAAAGCATCGACCTGTTTTCTTTAATAAATTCGCCGCGAATAACCTTGTCCAATGATAATAAACCTTCTTGCCTGTCGGCGTCGGTTAGGTATCCCACCAGCCCGACATTGATCCCCAATAAAGCTATCCCGAGAGGAGCAGCAATATGCGACGCCCTAAGCATGGTGCCGTCGCCGCCAAGCACGACCCAAAAATTCGCTTCATAAAATAAATCGTGGCCTTCGGTTACGGGTTGTATTCCTTTGTCATGAAGCCAATCCGTAACAACCTGCGCGTATGCCCTGCATTCGTCTTTTTGCTTGTTGGAATAAATTCCGATTACCATACTGCGTCGTAGCCCTTCTGATTAATTACCGGGTTTAAATCGAGCATCCATGATTCAAGCAATTCGGCGAACATTAGAATTTTTTTAGCGTTGGTAAATTGTTCGCGGCTGTGCTCCACCAGCTCATCTTCTGTCATGACGCTGATGCCTTCGATAATGAAAATGCAGTATTCCATGTAATCGCCGCCGTCGTATACCAAATATACATCTGAAATATCGCCGACGCTAAGCTCCATTATTTCAAGCGCGAGGTCGTAGTCTATATAAAAATCATAAAAATCAGCCAGCGTAAGTATATCGATGCCCTGTTCTTCATTGTAATAAAAAGAATATTCTTTGATCATATCGTCAACTTCTTCGCCGGCGAGCATCCTCGCATGAGCTTCTTCCGCTTCTTCCAGCGTATTAGTAAACAAATATTTTACATCGGTCGTGATGTAATCAAGCTTGCCCATTTCGCGGAAGTTTTCGAGCGCTTCGGCAAACTCGTCTTCGTCAAACACAAAATCGGCCGTATAAATATCAGATATCCTTTCCATATAAACGTCTACGCTCATCAATTCGCGGATCCTCTTGTCAGAAAGTTTCGGCAGCGAATATCCGTACGACGTGAAATATTCTTTCAGGCTTTTTACATAGGCGTTGATATTTTCGAGTTCTTCGGAAGTCAGCTTTACATTGTGTTCTTTAGCTTTTTTTTCAAGCGCATGCACATATAAAACCATTTCCACCGTTTCGTCTTTTTCGTCCGACAGATTAAACAAAACATTGACCATTTTAAATTCTTCGAGGCTTATTCTTTTGCCTCCCGCAGTCATAACGTAACGCCTGTTTGCCGCATCGACCACCGAATAACCGAGCAGACCCGCCACGATTAATATGACGCCGACTACCGCCGCATAAAACAAAAACTGACGTTTTTG
>WRDG01000261.1 GCA_009783525.1 Defluviitaleaceae bacterium
AGGGTTTGCTTTGTCTGTAGAGATAGCGCATCAACTGAGGCAAACGGGGATTGCCGCTGAATGCGACATTTTACGCCGCAGCGTTAAAGCGCAAATGAAATACGCGGACAAATTAAACGCGGTTTATTCGTTTATCATAGGTGAAAATGAAATAAATGAAGGACGGGCTACGATAAAAAAAATGGATTCCGGCGAGGGGACGGCAATAAACCTTACAGCCGAAGACTTGATCGCGTTATTAAAATAAAAAATATTTCCCGAAGGGCGTGAAAAATGGGCGAGAGCATGAAAGGCATGAAGAGGACGCATTATTGCGGCGAAGTGACAGAAAAACATCTGGGCGAAACCGTAACGGTAATGGGATGGGTCAACAAACGAAGGCATTTAAGCCATTTGATTTTTATTATGCTTCGTGACCGTACGGGTTTGGTGCAGACGACATGCTGCGAAAACACCGCGCCGGACATATATGAAGCGGCAAAAAACGTGCGGGGCGAATATGTTTTGGCAATCAAGGGCACGGTAACAGCCCGGACTGCAGAAAACATAAATGCCGAGCTTTCGACGGGCAAAATTGAAATAGATATCACTGAGCTACGGGTTTTGTCGGAAGCGGAGGTGCCGCCTTTTCAAGTGACAGATACGGACGTGGGTATGGATCTGCGCCTCAAGCACCGTTATATAGATTTGCGCCGAACAGAAATGCAAAATAATTTATGGGTGAGGCACAGGGTTGCGCAGTCGGCGCGGCGTTTTTTATCCGACGACGGTTTTATTGAGATTGAAACGCCTGTGTTGTTCAAAAGCTCGCCGGAAGGCGCGAGAGATTATCTCGTGGCGTCGCGCGTCAACCCGGGTAGTTTTTACGCGCTCGTGCAGTCGCCGCAAATGATGAAGCAAATGCTGATGGTTTCGGGTTTCGACAAATATTTTCAATTGGCGAAATGCTACCGCGACGAAGACCTTCGCGCAGACAGACAGCCGGAGTTTACGCAGATAGACATCGAATTATCGTTCGCGGACGAAGAAGACATTTTTGCACTAATGGAACGCGGCATGAAAAAATTTTGCATGGACGCGATCGGCCGCGAAATAACCGTGCCGTTCAAACGGCTCCCTTACAGAGAAGCAATGGATAGATTCGGTTCGGACAAACCCGACATGCGTTTCGGATTGGAATTGAAAAATCTGACGGAAATTTTGCGCGGCTGCGATTTCGCGGCGTTTTCAACGGCGATCGAAAACGGCGGGAGCGTACGCGGGATAAACGCGGAAGGCTGCGCGGACACTCCGCGAAAGCAAATCGACGCATATGTTGAAATCGCAAAAGAAAACAAGGCGAAAGGGCTCTCATGGATAGTTATTTCATCGGACGGCGAAATAAAAACGGCGCTTTCGAAATTTTTTAATGAAAGTAAACTAAATGAAATCATACAAGCACTGGACGGTAAACCCGGCGATTTGCTTTTTATATGTTCCGATAAAGACGAAACCGTTTTCGACGCGCTCGGTGCGCTTCGGTGTGCGGTCGCAAAAAAAAGGGGCCTGGCCGACGAAAACGAATTCAATTTTCTTTGGGTGACCGAAATGCCGCTGTTCGAATGGTCTGAAGAAGACGGAAGGTTTTACGCAAAACATCATCCGTTCACCTCGCCAATGGAAGAAGACCTGCCGCTTCCTGACTCAACCGAAAAAAGAAAGGCCGTGCGGGCGCGTGCGTACGACCTCGTTTTAAACGGATACGAGCTCGGAGGCGGAAGCATACGGATACACCGCAAAGAAGTACAGGAAATTATGTTTAACGCGCTTGGCTTCACTGCTGAAGACGCGCAAAAAGCGTTCGGTTTTTTTATAGACGCGCTGCAGTACGGCACGCCGCCGCACGGGGGCATAGCCCTCGGGCTCGACCGTATATCGATGCTTTTTTGCGGCGCAGATTCGCTGCGAGAGGTCATCGCGTTCCCGAAAGTTAAGGACGCTTCGTGCCCGTTATCCGGCGCGCCGTCCGTGGTTGAACAAAAACAACTGGACGAGCTCGGAATAAAAATAAACATTAATCGGGAGGGTTAACATGAGTTTATTCAGCTTTGATTTGCAATATGCTCTTTCTGCTTTTATCGCGGGATTTTTATCCGCCACCGCATGCGTTATAGCCGTGCTTGTTATAATCGTTTTGGTCAAGTTGATAAAATTGATAGATAAAATTTATAACAAACAGAATTAATTTTTTTTTCGGCGTTTCCAAACAAAAAAAATCCCCGTGCTGTTGGGTTAATATAAATCGGCAAGGGGATTTTTTATTGCGCATTAAATATATTTAGTTGTCATTATTGAAAAAAGCGTTCGCAAGGCTTAGGTAAAGGCAAATCTCTTATTTTTTTACCGTGAACGCAACGCCATCCGGAACGATTATAGAATCAATAATAATTTTTCCTTCTTCCAAGTGCCACTCGATTTCTATGCCGCCCAGCGGATGAGGGAACACGCCCTTGGCCCATTCGACGCTTCCGGGTTTTATGTTTATTTCAACGTTGTTTAATCCTGTTTGCATGTCGAAGTTAATGCCAAGCACATGCCTCGAAAGCGCGTACGCGGGATTGGCGCCCCACGCATGGCATCTGCTGTCTCGGCTTTCGGCGGTTGGAAAATGTTCCGTTGTGGTCTTAAACCCCTGGGTCAGCATCCAGCCCCAGCCTTCTTTCATGCAGCTTTCTGCGACGTCTGCAAGCCCGGCCTTATACAGTATGTCTAAAAAATAATGTCCGTAAGGCGGATTGAACGCATAGCCTCCGTCGGGGTTAAACCCGTTGTCGAAAAACGGCAGCAGGTTTTTTTTGAAATTGTTTAACAGCAGCGGCATGATGTCTTCGGGCACCGCTTCCGCGATCAGCGCCCAAAACGGCGGGAAGCCGGAAAAAATATCTGTTTCGGTATTGTCTTTAAAAGTTTTTTTGTCCGCATCCCAAAATGCGGCGGGGATGGTTTTTTCCAAAACGGCAATGCGTCTCACCATATCCGAAACCCCGTCGGTTTCTCCTATTTCGCCGGCCAAATATACCGCGGTGCGCAGCGCGAGCAAGTAGAGGCATGAATAGTTGCTGTTCACGCCGCGCCAGTCCGCGTTGCCCGACCGTTTGCCGGGATTTTTTTCTTTGGTTTTTTCCGGCATGGGGTAGACGCATAAAAGCAAATCGTCGCGATTGTCTGCGATTTTGTTAAACGCGCGGATGTTGGTAATAAATTGCTGCCACCAGGTTTTTATAAAATCTTTATCGCCCGTGTATTTATAATAGCTGCCGAACATATCCGCTATATAAAGCGGGAAAGGCCCGACGAGGTAATCGCCGGTGTTGGGGTACAGTCCCTTTAACATTCCGCTTGAATGACCCGCCTGCGCGTAGAGCTCCATGCACCGTTTCATAAGCTTGTGGTCGC
>WRDG01000262.1 GCA_009783525.1 Defluviitaleaceae bacterium
CGCGCCGCACTTCGTCAGCTCAACGCACAGAAACATCTTCGGTGTTTCTTCCTTCTTGCGTACTGCTTGAGTACGCGGCGGTTTCGCTTCCTTGGTCGGCACAAAAATATCGCGTACGTCTCTTGCTATATTTAAGTGCCGGAGTAATATATTGCGATTATTTTTAACGGGCAAAAAAATTCGAAAAGCGGATACTCGAAATGAAAAACAAAACGAAAAATAATTGACTATATTTTTTTAAGCTTCGCAGAATGCGATCGGCTCCGCAATGCCGTCGATGTCGATGGATTTTAGATCGTTCGGCTGCGGCTTGCCCGGCGTGCTGCGCCCGGCCCCTGCGATGCGTTCAAGCTCGGCGCGAAGCTCCGCGGCTATTTCGGGATGCTGCAAATAAATATTGCTGCGTTCGTTCGGGCCTGTTTCCATGTCGTAAAGCTGGAACGGCAGTTCGCTGCGCTCGGCCGCCTCGCGCGGCGAAATGTCGCCCGCGCCGCCCGAACCCGAGCCGGGGCAGAGTATCAGCTTCCACTTCCCGCGCCTTACCGCAAAACGCCCGTTGGAGGAGTGGCTTACCAAATATTCGCGCAGCGGCTGTTCGCGGCCTTTTATGATCGGCAAAAAGCTTACGCTGTCTTCCGCGGCGTCGTCTTCTGTTTCATGGCCCGTAATTTCCGCCGCCGTGGCAAAAAAGTCCGCGAGGCTGACAAGATGCGGGTATTCGCGCCACGCGTCTGCCGTGCCCGGCCATCGAAGCACGAACGGTATGCGGTGCCCGCCGTCCCACGCGTCGAACTTGCGGCCCCTGTATATGTAGCTTGGAAAATGCCCCTGCGCCTCCAGCTCGGGTATGCCCACGCATGGCGCGCAGCCGTTGTCGGACGCGAACATTATTAAAGTGTTGCCGGCGGCGCCCGATTCGTCCAGGGCGGCAAGCACGCGGCCAATCATCGCGTCCGTTTCCATAACGAAATCCGCGTACAGATTGTCAAGCCCGCTTTTGCCCTTCCAGTGATCGTTGACGGCAAGCGGCGTATGCGGCGACGTCAGCGGAAAATAAATAAAAAACGGCCTGTCTTCTTTAGTTTTTCTGTGTATGTATTCGCATGCGCGGCCTGTTATATCCGGCAGGATGTTTTCAAGCTTCCAGCCGTCCACGCACGGCCCCTGTATGCTTATCTCCTCGTTCGATATGCCGAAGGGCGAGGTTCCGTATGGTATGCCTATCGTTCTGCTGCCCTCAAGGTAGCAGTAGGGCGGCCAGTTTGGTACGTCCACGCCAAAATATTCGTCAAACCCGTTTGACATCGGGCCTCCGGTAACGGGCTTTTCAAAATCGATTATTGGCAATTTGCCGTCCGTTTCCCCTGTTTTGTTCCAGCCCATTCCCAAATGCCACTTGCCGAAGCAAGCGGTGTCATATCCTTGGGCTTTAAGCATGTTTGCAACCGTCATGCGCGTCGGCGGGATAATCGGGTCGCCGTAGACGCCCACGATGCCCCTCTCCATTTTCCGCCAGCAATAGCGTCCGGTCAGCACCGAATAACGCGACGGCGAACAGATGGCGGAAGATGAATGTGCGTCCGTAAACTTAATGCCCTCTTTTGCGATACGGTCGATGTTAGGCGTGGGGATTTTTCCGTTCGGGTTAAGGCACGAAACGTCGCCGTAACCCATGTCGTCCGCCAATATAAAAATAATGTTAGGTTTCATAACAGCCTCCGGCAAAAATTTTTTTAAGGGTAACCGTTCATGCGGCTTGTTGCAATACTGGCTCATTTATTTGCAGTTAATCATCGAATGTTTATTCATGTTCGGAAAATTTTTGAATGAATAAAAAACATTCTGCAGTTGAAAAAAACACCCTATATAATTGCTTGCAGCCGGTGTTCGGCGACAATAAAATATTTTTGCATGTGATAATAAATCATCGCAAAAAAAATAATTTCATGCAAAAAAATTTTGCTTGTGAAAAAATTAATGGGGGTGCATTCAAATGGCAATTTACTTCAACGAAAAACTCAAGCGGTACCGCAAGGCGAACGACCTCACGCAGGAGAGGCTCGCGGAAATTTTCCGGGTTTCGCCGCAAGCGGTGAGCCGCTGGGAAACAGGCGCGTCTTACCCGGACATAGAGCTGCTTCCGCGTATCGCTTCATACTTTAAAGTGACTGTCGACGAACTTCTGGGCGTGGACAAGATGAGGGACTGCGAACGGATAAATGAAATAACCGCAGAGGTAAACAAAAAATGGGAAGCGGGCCTCATAGACGACGCGCAAAAGATTTTGCGTGAAGCCGTCCGCGAATACCCGCACGAACATGGTCTGCTGCTTTCGCTTGCACTTACCGTAAGCGTAAAAAAAGAGCCGGACGGCGAAAAGAAAAAAGCCGGTATACAAGAAGCCATCGTTATTTCGGAGCATGTGCTGGACAGCAGCACCGACGACGAAATAAGAAACCGCGCGCTGTTTTCGCTTTCGCAAAACTATAAAGAAGCGGGTGAATACGAAAAAGCCGTTGCAACGGCAAAAAAGCTGGCGTCTGCCGCGGGCTCGGGCGACATCGTACTTACAACCGTTTTACAAGGTACGGAGCTGTTTGAGCAGCATAAAAGGAACATATCACTGTTTGCCGGGTTTTTGGCTGACGGCTTGTACAAGCTTGCGATTGCCGAGCATGGCATGGGTTCGACGGAAAGAGTCGAATTGATAAAAAAAGCGGCGGAAATTTTAGAAACGGTATTTGAAGACGGAGACTCAAGAAACGCAAATTTTCATTTAAGCTGGTTTTATCGCGAGCTCGCCGAAAATTATTGCGCTGCGGGAAAAAATGACAGCGCGCTTGACTGTTTGGCAAAGGCGGCAAAAAACGCTGCCGGCTTCGATTCGAAAAGCGATTGCGAAAAATACACGAGCCTTGCCGTGCGGGGAATAGACGAAAGACACCGGTTTGTAAGGAGCAGCCCGTCAAACCAATGCGGCGATCTTTTAGATAGCATTTTGTCGAACTGCAGATTTGAACTTATAAAAGATGACCCGCGCTTTATAGCGGCCCTTAACGAATTGGAAAAGCAGCCGCGTGTAAAACAATGATTCGCCCAACCATGCAAAAGCTGCCGCAAATCGTCCAAATGACTTGCTTTACGCAAGGTGCGTTAAAAATTAAGATATACAATCAAATATACAGCAGGGTTATCTATATAAACATGCTAAGCAGATAGAGTCCGCAGCGGCGGCAAGCCGCGACAGTACAAACCAAACCTTGTTCCAGCGGGAGCATGTAACAACTTTTCTGTAAACGAGAACCTTCCATGATAAACTAAAACCCATGGGAGGTTTTTATATGCCAGCGAAACACAAAATGACACCGGAGAAACGGAAACTGATCGGCGAACTAATCGGAATGTACGAACCGAAGAATATGACGGATATC
>WRDG01000263.1 GCA_009783525.1 Defluviitaleaceae bacterium
CAAATTTTCATGGGCATAAGGTTTACAAAAATATTCCGGTTAAAGCCGCGGTCATTGCCTGGGGCAAGGTCGTATGCGGCGGCGGTGAAACGGATCTGGCGACAGGGGCGGACTGGAAATGTATGCGGCACACGGCGTACACGCGCTACACGCCCAAATTAACGTTCGCGCTTTTCGCGCAGACATATTACGACCAAAAAATGTTCGACGAAAAATGGATTGAAACGGATTTTTGCGACTGTCATTGGCCCGCGGCGGTCGAGCTTGCGGACCAAAACTGCTTCGGGGAGCTTGAGCCCCGCGGGATACCGTTTATGGAAATGACCGACGTGCCGCTCAACACAAAGACGAAAATATTTCCGCATACTGCGGACGAAGACTGGCATTCGTTTATGATGGAAATACCGATCGAGACGGGGCTTGCGGACAAGCGCGACGTTTACTGCCAAATGATAAACTGGTTTACATATGTTTATTCGCCGTGCGCGCAGCAGGTGACGGCGGGCGTGCTGTACGAGCAGCTTTGGATAAACGGCGAGCGGGCCGTCATGCTGGCGGACGACGGCAGGTCGCTGCGCTATAACTGCGCAATGCGGCTTAACGAAGGCTGGAATTATATTTTCGGTACGGTCACTCTGTACCAGGACGTGTATAACTGCTACCTCGCGCTTCCCAAGGGCAGGGGGCTCGTTGTTTCCGCAACCAAGGAATTGAACGGAAAATATATTTTCGGGCACACGCCGCTGCTGCCGATGGAGCGTGACATAGAAATACGCGCCCTTCCGTTGCCGTGGGACAGCGGCGTCAGCATCGATAGCCTTGGCGGCTGGGTGCTCACGTCCGAAGCGGACAGAGCTTCGTGCCCCTGCCGCGAAGGCAGTTGGGATTCTTACGGCGCGGCGTTTGAAGTGATAGAAAAAGACGCGGTAAACGGCTTTACCGTAAAAAAACACGCTTATCCGAACGGGTTTACGATGGTTTTCGATATGGAGTACATGCGGCTCGTGTTCCCAGTGTTGAAGCTGCGCGGTGTTAAGGGCGCGACGGTCGATCTGCTGTATTCGGACAGGTACGAAGCGGACGGCAGGCATGTGTGGGAACGCTCGTGGGTGCCGCTCGGCGACCGTGTGGTTTGCGGAAACGACACTTTGGACTGGACGCTTATACAGCCGCGCGGTTTCCAATACATGGCGGTTTGCGTGCGCGGCGCGGGAAGCGACGTTGTGTTTGAAAATATGCGGTTTGTTTCCGCACATTATCCCGTAAAAAAAATCGGCTCGTTCGAATGTTCCGACAAGCTGCTCAACAAAATTTGGGAAGCGTGCGCTCTCACGCAAAGCGTAAACATGGAGGACGCATACGACGACTGCGTAGACCGCGAACGCGGCTCGTACGCGCTCGACGTCCACAATCAATACCAAAACAATCTTGTCGTGTTCGGCGACCACATGCTTGCCAAACGTTCGCTGGAAATTTACGGCCAAAGCGGCCATTCGAGCGGTTTTTTCAGGGGCCTTTACCCAAACACGGGAGACTACCTGTTAAAACCGTTTTCTTTTTACATACTCGACATGTTCCACAGCTATTACAACTACTCCGGCGACGCGGAGGTGCACCGCAGGTGGTGGGAGCCGATCATGAATTGCGTAAACGCTCTTCATGCCATTGCGGACGAGCATCCAAAAAAGCTTTTATGTTTCGTCAAGCAAAGTAAGGACGCCGAGGGCGGGCAGTCCGGCAGCGACGTGCATATGGGAGTAAGCTGCACTCTGTCGTGCCTGTACCTCATGACGCTGCGCACGACTGCAAAGCTGGCGGAGGCGATAGAAAAAAAAGACGACCTGCATAAAATGCGCGGATATATTTCGGTTTTGGAACGTTCGATCCCGGAAACGTTTTGGGTTGGCGAGAAAAGTCTGTTTAAAAACAACGGGGAAACAGAAAGCTTCACGCTGCACGCCAATATGTTCGCGTGGATCGTCGGGCTCGTGCCGGAAAACGCGCTTGACGGGTTCAAAACCAAAATAAACGGTTTGCTCAACCCTGTGTACAACAACGGCTTCGATTCTGCGGCGGGTTCCACGTTTCATGCGGCGTACGGATATTATTTCTTTGACCATTTGTATAAAAACGGAATGGCGCCTGCCGCCGAAGAATGTATAAAGCTCGGCTGGGGCTGGTTTTTGGCAAAGGGGCTCAAAACGACGCCCGAGCATTTTAACGTCGACGAAAGCCGCTGCCACGCCTGGACGTCCACGCCGATGTACGCGCTTTCGCGGCACGCTCTCGGAGTCAAATGCGACCTCGAAACGGGGCTCGGCCATGTTGTTATAGACGTCAAGCCCGGCACGCTCGAATGGGCAAAAGGAACGTTCCCGCACGCGAAGGGGACGATTGAAATAGAATGGCATAAAGAAAACGGCAAAATAATTTTCGATAAGGCAGCCGTGCCAAACGGCGTCACATACGAAATAAAAGGATGGGAGAAATAAAATGTTCGGCATCGAAGAAATAAAAGCGTTCGACCCGGAGATAGCGGACGCGATAGAACAAGAAACGTTAAGGCAAAACTCATGCCTGCAAATGATCGCTTCGGAAAATTTCGCGTCCAAAGCGGTAATGGCGGCTATGGGCTCTCCGCTGACCAATAAATACGCGGAGGGTTATCCGGGCAAGCGTTATTACGGCGGCTGCTCGAAGGTTGATATCGCAGAGCAGATTGCGATCGACCGCGCAAAGGCGCTGTTTTGCGCGGAACACGCCAATGTGCAGCCGCATTCCGGCGCTCAGGCCAACATGGCGGCGTTTTTTGCGTTTTTGGCGCGCGGCGAAACGTATATGGGTATGGATCTTTCGCACGGCGGGCATCTTTCGCACGGAAGCCCGGTCAATATTTCGGGCAAGTATTATAAAGTCGTTTCATACGGGGTTGACAGGGAGACGGGCTTCATCGACTACGACGAAATGCGAAAAATCGCGCTTATATGCAAGCCGAAGCTGATTCTTACCGGCGCTTCCGCATATCCGCGCATAATCGATTTTAAACGCTGCAAAGAAATTGCGGATGAAGTGGGCGCGGTACACATGGTGGACATGGCGCATATCGCGGGCCTTGTCGCGGCGGGTTTTCATCCGAGCCCGATACCGCACTCGCAGGTGGTGACGACCACGACTCACAAAACTTTGCGCGGGCCGCGGGGCGGGCTCATGCTGTGCCCGGAAGAAGAGGCGAAAAAAGTGGACAAAGCCGTTTTCCCGGGCATACAGGGCGGGCCGCTGATGCACACTATTGCCGCAAAAGCGGTCGCGTTTAAAGAAGCGGACAGCGAAAGCTTTAAGGATTATGTATCGAGGGTTATAAAAAACGCCTCCGCATTGGCGAAGGCGCTTTCGGATATGGGTTATAAGCTTGTTTCCGGC
>WRDG01000264.1 GCA_009783525.1 Defluviitaleaceae bacterium
CAATGATCTTCCCGTTTTGAAAATGCTTAAAAGATAAGACGAAGTCCTTGACTTTTTGTTTCTGAGGGATATATCCAAGCTCAGCGATACTGTTTATTACATCCCCGAAAATATATTTTTCGTCCTTTGATAAAGCATTGAGAAAGTCGTCAATCAATGATTGCTGTTTGTGTGTCATTTCAATTTTGCGCCTCCTTTATCCGAATCGGGAAGTATAAATCCATTTGATCATAGCCTATTATTTTTTTGATGCCTGGCGGGGATGTGATATTTCCCAAACTGCGGCGCTCATCGGTTTCATCCAAAACAAAACACCCGCTGTTATTAACCCATTCCAATATACCGTTATATACACGGTCATGGTCGGCGCCGTCAGCGTCCACGCTGATTGCTACGGCGTAAAGACCGCCGGGGAAGTCAATAACATCAAAACCTCCCGTATCTTCCGGCACTTCCGGCACGGCATAACCCCATTCAAACCCGCCGTCAGGGGGCGACCACATGAAGTTACGGGGATAAAACAAATCCGTTCTCTGTTTATCAACAGTTTGAAACCACTCTAAAAACCGCGCAAAAATTCCATCCGGTGCAAACGCACCCGGATCGTTGATAGCGCCGGAAGTCACCATATTACAAGCGGGCAACTCGATAATGCGCACATTGTTACGCTTTTCCTGCGGGATTGTGGACGCGGCGGGCTTGATTTCGGCTTGCGGTTTCATTTTCATCGTTGATTGCTCCATCATGTTTAAAATCTCCGGTTTGTTTTTCGGGGTATAACTCTCCGGGGTCTGCTTTATTTTTCTTGCGGGTTCGCTCATATTTTTACATCCTCCTTATTTTGGATGACATTATTTTATCCCAATCAAACGTTCTTGCGTTATCCGTTTTTGTCAAATTTCAATCGCTTATATAATTTCATGCTGATATTTTCGGCGTCGTATTTGCCGTTATTGGTTTCATATACCGCGAAAACAGGCTCATTTTCGTGTGCAATGCTGTTGTTATGCAGCCACAAATCCATTTTCGCGCCGCCCATACGCATATCGCCCAGGCGGTCGTCCGGCAGCACAGCATACTGACCGGCGGGGATAGAAACAATCTCCAATCCGCTTTCGTTTGACAGCTTAAATCCGCCGCCGCACTCCATACCGCACTCGCAAATGTCGCCGTAAGCGCTCACATAAAACTTCTGCGCGTTTCGGACAAGCAGAGGATGATGCTCCTGCAAAAAGGTCATCACTTTTTCCGACGCTTTGCGCTCGGCATTGTATCCCTGTTCTCGTGCAATGATAAATGACATTTCGGGTACGGTCGCTATTGTAATGTGCTGTTCCATTTTGCGTTTCTTCACGGGAAGATACAGTTTCAGCTTGCGCGGCCTGGTCGCAAACTTCGTTTGCCGCCCGGCCAAGCGTCCCGGCTTGCCGTTTTGAAAGATGAATTCTTCAAAATAGGCGTTGCCGGATTCCTCAAACATACTCGCCGACAACCAAATATTGTAGAGGTAGTTCCAACCGTCGTTTATTTCCGGCTCGTTGTAGTTCACCACGCAAGTCGCGTATAAATCCGTTTTGCTTGTTCCTTCGCGTTCGGTCATAACCTCGTAGCACAACCGGTTTCCTATTTGTTTTCCGTTGCGTCCGAAAACCCGCCCGGTAATTTCACCAAGCGAAGCGATAGCTTTGTCCTCAATACCTGTCAGGCAGGAATCGTAAAAACGGGTGGTCGTACAATCGGGAATGGTTTCCGCGCCAACTTTGACGGCAATGCTGACGTCGCCCGCGGCAAATGGGTAAAAGTAAAAAAAGGTATCGGCCTGTTTATATTCAAACGGCGTCATGCCTACGGTGCTTTTGAATTGTTTGTGAAAAGCCTGCCGCGTTTCGTAGCCGCTTCCGTTCGCTATGACGGCGAGGGGTGTATTTGAGCATTTGATTTTTTCGCAGGCGTTGGAAATACGGCGTTTGCGTACATATTCCTTGATAGAATGTCCTGTGCAGGCGTAAAAATCGCGGTATAGCCGACTCAATGAAATGTAATGCCGTTCGGCTATGATTTCGGGATTGAGTTCATCCGGCAGATGCGTTTCAATATAACGTAAAACGGTTTCAACGTATCGCAGTTTATCCGCAGCCGTGTATTTTAAAACGTTTTGCCCCGTTCCCGCCATTGTATAATTGTCTATCCTTTTCGTTGGATTTTTTACGAACATAATATCTTACGAGCAACCGCGGGGCAATTTTTTCGGATGATTTTTTACACGATTACCACGGGCGTCGGGGCGGATAAAATAAAATGGATTTTGTTAATAAATTAAATGCGGTAAATTTGTAAAGCATTTTATTGCAATACGCTTTACAAACGTGTTACACTCCATAATAAAGGAGTGAACGCCATGGCCCAGTCGATGGTAAATTTTCGCATGGAGGACGATTTAAAGAAGGGAATGGAGCGAGCCTGTAAAGATATGGGCATGAGCATGACGGCCGCGTTTACTATATTCGCGACCAAAGTCAGCAAAGAACGGCGCATCCCGTTTGAAGTGACCGCCGACCCCGACCCGCAAAGACAAGCGTTCATGGAAAAACAAAAAGTTATCTTACAAAAACTTATAAAAAATATCGACGCCGATCCGCTATCGGACGATCCGCTCGATGAAATGTTAAACCGGCGCGTAAATATCGCAAGGGATTTAGATTTATGATATACGCGTTGGACAGTAATATCGTTTCGTATTTATTGAAAAATGATGACGCGGTTAAACGGCGTTTTCAAAATGCGGTGAATTATAACAATCCCTACGTTATCCCCCCGCTTGTATACTACGAGGTGAAACGTTGACGTCACCTCAAAAACCGCTCGCTTTTAGGGCGCGCGTCGGAGTGCGTGGCGAACAACGTCTTCGCCGCGCGTTTTAGTTCCGCGGCAGTGTTGCCGTCCGTATTGAATATATAGATGTTTTTTATATCCGACTCCAAAATATATCCGACCGCCTTCAGCAGACCGGCCGACGCCCGCGCCGCGCCGCGTTCCTTCGCGCAGCGACCGCACACAGCCCCGTACGCCCCGAAATATAAAAGCCCGTCTTCGGCGCCGCATTCCGCGCAGGCTTCCGTGGCGGGCGAATAACCGCACAACTGCATGAATTTTATTTCAAATACGTTCCGGATAAATTCGACGGGGCGCGTCCCCTTTTCGAGCGTCTTCAGCGTGACCAGCAGCAGATACAGCAAGTCGTCGCATGGCATGTCCTCCATCACGGTCTTTTCGGCCAGTTCCAGGAAGTACGCGCCCGCGCACAGTTTTTCGTAATCTTCGGCGACGCCGAAAAAATTGTCGATGACGTCGGCGGAGGCTAGGGTGTTAAACCCCGCGCCGGCGTAAACCGTGTAGTCCGCGTAGCAGAATGGGCG
>WRDG01000265.1 GCA_009783525.1 Defluviitaleaceae bacterium
AAAATGTTTTTTGATAATCATTTGCCTGCTGTTATTTTTTGCCGCATGCGGACGCGGCGGCGGCGCTGCGCGTGACAGCGGCGTCGTTCTTGCACCCGCGCTGCCGAACCCGCTCGAAAGCCGCGGGCAGCACACGATAGAACTGGTGATGTTTTCCGACATCGAAAGAGACGGCATTTCATTTGAAAATCAAAATGCGATTTACAGCACAACACCGCAAATTTACGCACATCCGTATCTGGTTTCGATCGCAGAAAAATTTACCGCCGAATACCCGAACATAAACGTAAACATAGTCGTAATAAGCGACGCGGACAATTATGCTGCGACGCTTAAAGACATGATGGCTTTGGATGGCTATGCACCCGACCTGCTGCTTGCGCCCCGCGGCGACGAGTTTTTGATCGACGCCGAGGTGCAAAAACATTTGATTGACATATATGAAATAATCGACGCAGACCCGCACTTCGACCACGATAAATATTTTATGGATGCAATAAGGGCGTTTTCGACTCGTGACGGGCAGCTTTATGAATTTCCGTTAAATTTCAAACCTTCATTTGTTGCCGTCAATAAAAATATAAACGAGAGCCTGGTGAACGAATATGATTTGCAAAGGCAAATCGATTTTGCGTCGCTGGTCGAGCTGCACGCGAAACATGACGCGAGCGGCATCGGCCTCTACCGGATGAATTACTTCGACCCGATCTTCTGTTCGTACGATTATTTTTATAATTCGGATAACGGCTGGTTCGGCTTCACGGATCCGAAGTACCTGCATCTAATGGAAATATCCGCGCTGTTCAGTTACAACGCGGAAATCGTGCAGTCTGTGACTGTTACAAATTTTATTTCCGGAAACGAAAAAACAAACGCGGCAAATCAAACTGAAGACCGCGAAGCCGCCGAAATATATATGTTTCAAAAGCACCCCTTTTCTGCGATTCAATATATGCTGCCTTACAATGCGGGCAGCGGCCCCTCTTTTTCAAACGCGAAACCGCTCACGGACGAAAGCGGCAGGCTCCTGCTCGAAAAGCAGGACCACCCGCTTCGTTTCAGTATCAGCAGCGGTTCAACAAACAAGGAACTGGCCTGGGAATTTATTAAATACGCAGCCGCATACAGCCACGAAGATTTTATAACAAGAAGGAACACAGGTTCGACAGAAAATAGATTTTATTATCCGATGTATTCGTTCAGGCATTACGTTCCGGTGTACAAGCCGTCGTTAAAAACCGTGCTTGAGTATACTTTAACGGGCACAAGAGAAACAGGCATATTGTCCTACGGCCAAAACATAAGGGTGCCGAGCGATGAACGGCTCGAATGGATCACCGACCATATGCTTGACGCGCTTAACCGCGGTGCAGTTTACAACCCCGACATATGGCAGGTTCGTGAAGCCACGAAAATTATTTATTTGTTCTTGTTCAGCTTGGACAGGCTTGCATACAATGTGACAAAAGAAGAGTATATCGAAATCGCACAGGAAGTTTACGAAAAGCTTGCACTCGCAGACCCCGAAATGAAATGGATTGACGAACAGTTAATGCAGCTCGAAAGCGACGATCCGCACGGACTGATGCAAATTCTTATGAGACAGCCCGAAAACGAACGGAAAAAATTTATATTTTCCTTTGAGTTCAACAAGAAAATGAACGAAGCCGCACCGGACGAAATTATTTCCGGAGCGTTCGGCGAAATCGAAGAAGTATGGGCGATGCTGACCGACCACTCATTCGAGTACTACGATTTTTATTTTGATGATAATAGAGACAGGAAAATGCTCCGAACATGGTACACGGACGAAACGGAAAGCCTTACAAACGACCAATGGGAATCTTTTCAAGAGCGGGGCGGAATTTCGCAGGAATTGCAAAAAAAATTGCGGGCAATCGACAACCCCCTCGAACTTTACATATTTTTTAACCGCGAAGTTAAACCGCTCATTAAAATTTTTTTGGGTTCTTAAAGGAAGCATCTGTAAACTGACCTTGCCATATTGCTATGCAGATGATATATCTTGTATGCAACAAATGCGTATGATTAACAACTATTGCAAAGGATGATGGTATGCCTTCCGACTGCGACGATGCCACGCGGGTCTATCACTTTGATTTAAAGCCGCTGCTGCTGATCCCGGAACTTCACATGAGAAAAATTGCCGACGATTCTATTGATTTGACAATCGGCAGGTATTTTAAAATGCTGTCAAAATTTTTAGAAATGGAACCGGTCATTTCGGAAGCGTTAAAAAAATTTGCGGCAAACGACGCCGACCAAAAGGACTGGAAAGTAATTGAATCCGTTATTTCACTTTTTAAAGACCTCGGCATCGACAAAAACATGACGGATTTTTATGCGATAAGCAACGCGCGCGGCAAAGGCGACCACAGGCTCGCGGCGTTTCACGCCCACAGCGTTGAGCAGAGCTTCGCGGATTTTTTTGCCAAGGTAATATCTGCTAAAATCACAAAAAAACCGGAAAATTTTACGGATTCAAAAACGCCGCTTACAACTTGCATACGGATAATGGACGAAGAAGAAGCGAACCGCAAGCTGTTGATACTGACCGTTGACGATTCGCCGGCAATTTTGGAAGCCGTGGCGGCGGTGCTGAGCGACGAGTATAAAATATTCAAGCTGCCCAAACCGACGATGCTCGAAAATGTGTTGAAGCAAGTAAACCCGGAACTGTTTTTGCTTGACTATCAAATGCCGGAACTAAACGGGTTCGAATTGATACCGATCATCCGAAGCTTCGAGCAGCACAAAGAGACGCCCATAGTGTTTTTAACTTCAGAAGGGACAATAGACAACATTACGGCCGCGATAAGCCTCGGTGCTTGCGATTTTATAATAAAACCGTTTCATCCCGAACAGCTTCGGGAAAAAGTAGCGAAACACATCGTTAGAAAAAATAATTTACGGTAGCTGTTCCAAATATTCCGCCAGCTTTTCGATAACCTCGTCCACGTTAAACTGCTGCACGTTTTCCCAAAGCCAATGGACAAGATCGCCGCCGTTTTCATATGCGAAGCTCTCGAGTTCTTTTATAACCGTTTCGACGGTTTCCATGTCAAAAATTTTGCAAGCCTCAAGAATTTTTTCAAGCGCCTCCGCGTCGGGGGCGTTTTTTAATGGTTTTTGCGTATCGGATGTAATCGCTTCGAGCATGTGCTCGATTGCCGAAATTAATTCTTGTACAGTGTTTATAAGCTCAGGGGTTTTTTCGTTGACGTACGCCTGATTGTAAACCTTCGCCGCTTTTTCGAGAGCCTCGGCGATGTCTCCCGCGAAACCCGCGCAAATACTGCGACTGCTGCCTTTAATCCCGTGGACGATTATTGCGTACTCGTCAAGATTTTCGTTTTTGCTTTTTTCGATGATTGG
>WRDG01000266.1 GCA_009783525.1 Defluviitaleaceae bacterium
AAACAGAACGGCGTAAAAATTTCCGGTATGTTAGCCGCTTTAAATAAAAACTGCGGAAATAAAAATTTTTTTTCGTTCGGCTGCCGCCGCAATCGATTGAATTACATTATGAAACAATTTTTATTTTATACAACTCGTTTGTTTTTTGTTAGTATTTACGGCAAATTTACACGGAGGGCGCGCAAACCCGTCGTGCCGTGCGTTGACGTAACATAAACAAAGCGACAGGAGAATTGACATGACAAACGATGCAATAAAAAATTATTGGAACAAAACGGCTTCGGCGGAAACCGGTTGGGCGTATTACCATCCGAACAGCCCCGAGCGGTTTGAAGACGCCGCATTAATTGCGCAAAACCCCGAACGAGCGTTTCCCGCCGCTGTCTATCCGCTAATAAAAAAATATATGGGAAATTTAAACGGCAAAAAAGTTTGCGTGCCTTCAAGCGGCGACAACAAGGCCGCATTCGCTTTTCATATGATGGGGGCAAATGTAACCTCGTGCGACATATCTGCAAACCAATTGAAAAACGCGAAGGCTTTAGCAGACAAATTCAATTGGGAAATAAAATTTTTATGTCTGGACAGCATGAAACTTGACGGTATAAGCGACGGGGAATTCGATTTGGTTTACACATCAAACGGTGCCCATGTATGGATTTCAAATATGACGGGCATGTATAAAAATTTTTACAGGATTTTAAAGCCCGGCGGATTCAACATTTTTTTTGAAACACATCCGGTCATCAGGCCCTTCGACTGCAGCGGCAAAGACATAAAAATAAAAAAGCCTTACGATGACGTCGAGCCGCGCGGAAACGATTTGACATATGATTGGCGAACCCAAGATTTTATTAACGCTATTGCTTCTGCGGGGTTTGTAATTAAAGAAATGCAGGAATTTTTCAGCGCGGAGGGTGACTTGGACGACTACCTGCCTCAGGAAAAAGATCCAAAGCACGAAAATTTCGGAACGGACATGAAAGACTGGAAACAGAACCCGTGGGCGGCATTGCCGCAATGCTTGTTTTTGTGTTCGCAAAAAAAATTTTAAAATTTTTATTAATAATGAAGCGCGGCCTTCGCCTCGATGACGGAAATTTATTTTTCAAATTATGCTTACGTTTTGTCTGTTTCAACGGGCTTGACCCTTTTTTTAATTTAAAATGTAAGAGACTGTGTGAAATCCTATCCTGTCATTCTGAGCGAAGCGAAGAATCTTGATTTATATTGATTCTTCATAAAAATCCTATCCTGTCATTCAAAGCGAAGCGATGTATTATGATTTATATGGATACTTCGTAAAAATTCTATTCTGTCATTCTGAGCGAAGCGAAGAATCTTGATTTATATTGATTCTTCATAAAAATCCTATCCTGTCATTCAAAGCGAAGCGATGAATCTTGATATGGATCCTTCGGTCGCTTCGCTCCTTCAAAATGAAATTTTTACACATGCACGTAAATTATGAAAAAATAACCTAACGGAAAGGCGCGGGCGTTTTGAACAGTTAGTTTACGCATCGCAAACGGTGAAAAAATGGAGGCAAAAAAACCGAACATCATTTTAATTAACGCGGACGACCTGGGCTACGGAGACCTGGGCTGCTACGGCTCCGCTGTCAACGACACGCCGCACATAGACCGCATGGCGGCGGAAGGCCTGCGCTTCACGGACTTTTATTCCGCCGCGCCCATATGCTCTTCTTCGCGGGGCGCGCTTATGACCGGCTGCTATCCGAGGCGCATAGGGTTTGGGATGTTCGACGGCAACCATGTGCTGTTCCCCGGCCAAAGGGTTGGCCTAAACCCGAACGAAATTACAATCGCCAAGCTGTTAAAGTCGGCCGGCTACGCGACCATGCACATAGGCAAGTGGCACTGCGGCGACCAGCCGGAATTTTTGCCGACGCGCCACGGCTTCGACAGCTATTACGGCCTGCCCTTTTCTAACGACATGGGGCGGCAGTGCAACAGGCGCGAAAACATGCTCCCGCCGCTGCCTCTCTTGCTTGACGAAAGCGTTATAGAGCAGCAGCCGGATCAAGCCGCGCTCACATCGCGATACACGGAACAGGCCGTGCGGTTTATCCGCGAAAATAAAAACGGCCCGTTCTTTTTATATTTGGCGCATATGCACGTTCATCTGCCGCATTACGCGCCGGAGCGGTTTATAAAGGCGTCGCGTAACGGGCCCTTCGGCGCGGCGGTGGCGTGCATGGACTGGTCCTGCGGCGTGATCCTGCGCGAGCTTGCGGAGCAGGGCTTGGACGAAGACACGCTCGTAATTTTTACATCGGACAACGGAGCGCGGACAACGGAGGGCGGCAGCAACGCGCCGCTTGCCGGCGGCAAGGCGACAACCCAAGAAGGCGGGTTTAGGGTGCCGTTTATTATGCGGCGGCCCGGCCATGTGCCCGCGGGTGTTTGCAACGGGCTTGTCGCGGCGATGGATGTCTACCCGACCTTGGCGAACATGGCGGGCGCAAAAATTCCAACCGACCGCACAATCGACGGAGCGGATTTTTCGCCGCTGCTTCGCGGACAGCCGTCCGGACGCGACACATTTTTTTACTATATGAACGATGCGCTTTGCGCTGTGCGAAACGGAAAGTGGAAGCTCGCCGCCCTTCGCGGCAACTGGACCAAGTGCGAGCCTGTAAACGAGCTGTACGATTTGGAAACGGACATCGGCGAAACGGATAACGTGTATGAAAAGCATCCCGAAGCAGTTGCCGCGTTGACGGCGCTGCTTGAAAAATGCAGAGCAGACCTCGGAGACTCCGCCGCGGGAAAAACGGGAAATGACATAAGGCCGTCCGGCTGCGTAGACAACCCGACGACCCTGACCCAATACGACCCGACGCATCCGTACTACATGGCGATATACGACCTGCCTGACGCGGGGTAAGTTTCGCAGGGGATGCAAATGTCGTAACGCTTCTCAATAAAGAATAGTCGTTAAAAGAATTATTTCAGAATCGCTTGTTAAAATGAAATAGCAATGATTAAATAGCTTTGTTATTTCAATCTTGGCACAAAAACGCCTTCGGGGTTTCTTCCTTCGAGGAGGAATTAGAGTATGAACAAAAGATCCGGTTATTTGAAAAAAAATTTATCGGGAGATGCCTCATACCAATCATTCGTCCCTGCGGTGCTGCCGCCGGAGCCGGAAATTTTACTTGACCGCGAAAACTTAAGTCTGCTGATAGAAGCAAATAAACGTCTTTCGTTGCTTGACGGGCTAAGCTCACGTATTTCCAGTGTTAATATGTTCATTTCGATGTATGTAAGAAAAGAGGCGCTAATGTCGTCGCAAATTGAAGGGACGCAAGCGACCCTCGACGATATTCTTGATCCGCTGATAGGTGAAAA
>WRDG01000267.1 GCA_009783525.1 Defluviitaleaceae bacterium
AAATCCGTGCTTACGGAATTTGCCGGAATAAATTCTTGATTATTATTTTGAATTGGAGCGTTTAATAAAGATTCCGTTTGATTTGCGTTGAGAAGCGGTGTGACTGTTGACGAAGCGGTGAGTGCAGGGGACTGATTAGTTTGTTGTGCCGTAAAAAATTCGGCTTCAGGAATAGGCTGCGTGATTGCATTGTAGAGCGGACTTGATGGCTGTTGAAAATTTTCACCCGTTTGCTGCGCGTATGTTGCTGGAATGCCCGAGACGTTTAGTTGATATGATTGAATGTGATTGTTTATAACCGGTGTGTTTATTATATGAAGCAACTGGTTCTTGATTGAATTGTCGGGGAGCGTTTCGATTGCCGATAACCATTCGCGAAGCATTGATGTCAATCCGGCCTGCCCGTTTATAAGCGCGTCAAGAAGCGACGCGTTGTGTGATGTCGGCGGAATATTATTTATAAATAAGAAAAGCGCTTTTTCCATTGAACCTGTCTGTAAAAAAGCCCTGTTTAAAAACGCAAGGTTTTCTTTGTTCAAAGGAGAACCGTTTTCCATTAAAGCCTTTAGTAGTTCGAGGTTTTTATCAGATGGAGCAAAACCCAACGAAAGCAAAATTTGCGCGGCGGTTTCGGCGGGACGCGCTTGACCGTTTATTTGATTAGCGTCCGTATGCTTAACGTTGCTTTGGTCTGCGGCGGTTGCCGCTGCGGTTTCGACCGCCGATTGAACCAAATTTGCTGCGGTTCTTGTTTCAGTGTTTACTTCCATTATTTATTCAACCCTTCAAATATTTTTTCCATTTGCCGTTTAAAATTCTATAGTGATAAAAAACCGCTCGAACCGCCCAATCGGTGTACATCCCGCACCATACGCCGATAACACCCAATCCGAAAACTACGCCCAATAAATAACCGGTAGTTATGCGAAACAACCACATGCTTAAAATAGATATCACCATCGTGTACTTTACGTCGCCTGTCGCACGGAGAGCCGACGGCGTTACAAACGATGCCGGCCATACAAGCGCTGTCGCAATAAAGGCTGTGTACATCAAATTCAAATACAACGGCGCTTCTTCCGAATTTAAATTATACAAACGAATTGTCATGTTCATAAGAGGAAGCGAAGCCAAACATATTAACCCGATTACGATCATGCCTAATACCGTCGAAAAAACCGCTGTTTTTTTTATGTCGTCTATTTGGCCTCGGCCTACTCGTTGTCCGATTAATATCATGACGCTGATCATAAGAGCATTGCCCGGCACTGATATAAAGACAAAAATACTGTTGGCGACGGTATTAGCCGCCATTGCGGCAGATCCCATCCCTACTATATATAACTGAGTAAGCATGCGTCCCGCATTAAACATTGTCGAATCCGCGCTCGTAGGCAATCCGAGTTTGAATACGGCTTTTTGCGCTGCACCGTTAAATTTAAAATTTGCCAATCTGTTTAATTTAATAGTTTTCGATGTAAAAAAAATAATGTACGCGGCATATATCAAACCGGCTAATCTCGCGGCGGATAAAGCGATGCCCGCTCCGTGCACTCCGAATGACGGCGTTTGTATCGGACCGAATGACACTCCCAGTATCAAAGCATAACCGAGCAAAAAATTTACAACATTCATTAAGAGAGTAATTTTCATAGGAGTGGACGTGTCGCCCGAACCTCTCAGCACTCCGAATATTGTTTGTGTAACGGCCAGCAGGGGAAAAGATAAATTTACGTACATAAAATATGTTTGCCCCGCGTCTTTCATCGTCAAAACCGAGCCGCCGAAAAGGGCGTTGATGATAGGATATTGAAAAACCGCGAGCAACGCTGAAACGACTATTGAAAAAAAAGCCGCTGACATTATCGCTTGAGCTCCGACAACCGTGGCGCGCTGCTTGTCGTTTGCGCCGATGGCTTGCGCGACCACTATCGTCCCACCGGTAGTCAAAGCGGCAAACAAAGAAATAATAATATTTGATGCGTTGTTTATATGACCCGCCGCAGACATTGCATCCGTGCTTACGGATGATATCATCGCCGTATTGACGATCCCCATGAGGGTTATGAACAGTTGTTCGATTACGACGGGATATGTAACGCGCCATATTTCTTTTGCTCGGTTCGAATAATCTTTGGCAGTATGGGATAAGATCATTGACGATTAACGGAACATTTATAAATCGACGGTAAGGCTGATCGGGCAATGATCAGAACCATAAACATCGGGAAATATTTTTGCTTCTTTTATATTGCTGCTCAGGTTTTCGCTTAATAAAAAATAATCAATGCGCCATCCGACGTTGCGTTCGCGAAGGCCGGGCATGTAAGACCACCATGTGTAAGCTTCCGTTCTGTTTGGATAAAGTCTGCGGAACGAGTCGAAAAAACCGGCTTTTAACAGGGCGGAAAATTTTTCGCGCTCCTGTAATGTAAAGCCGGCATTATTGATGTTTGCCTTAGGATTTTTTAAATCGATTTCATTGTGCGCCACATTAAAATCGCCGCAAATGATCACAGGTTTTTGTTTAGCCAAACGTTCTGTGTGCTCCCTAAAAGAGTCTTCCCAACTCATGCGGTAGTTTAACCGCGCCAGTTCGTGCTGCGAATTTGGCGAATAAACGTTGACGAAAAAAAATTTTTCGAAAGATAATGTAATCACGCGGCCTTCGTTAATGTTGTCGTTTTTATCCAATCCGTTTTCGCATTGCAGCGGTTTGTCTTTACAATATATAAGCGTTCCCGAATAGCCTTTTTTGTCTGCAGAATTCCAATATTCGTTGTATCCTTCAAACGAAAAGTCTGACTGGTTGCGTTGCATTTTTGTTTCCTGCACGGCAAAAATATCGAAACCTCTTAAAAAAAAATCCGCGAAGCCTTTTTTTATGCAAGCGCGCAATCCGTTTACATTCCATGAGGCAAAATTATAAATCATCGCATTCAACCTTCGAAAAAAATAAATATAAATAAATATATCACAAAAAATTTTTGTAGACCAATTGCTTGTAATGATATAATCGCGGAAAGCTCAGAGGAGTGTAAAAAATTGAACGGTGCAGACAACGACATCAACAGGTGTGTCTCGTATTTTAAAGACAATAAAGAATTCGGCAGGTTGATTTCAAATTTGCACGATTTATTTGTAAGACACGAACGGTGTTTTGGTGCGGTCAGGCTACCCGAACCGTCTCGTGAAGAAGAAAAGGCGATATCCGTTTTTTTTAAGCGCGACTATTACAACCAACAGCTCATCAGAATAGGATTAGCCGATTTCGAACGCCAATTGCAAAAAATTTACGGTGATGCAATAACGCTCGAAAAATTTCTTGAAGCCTATTACGAAAAGCAAATAATAAAAAAAGAG
>WRDG01000268.1 GCA_009783525.1 Defluviitaleaceae bacterium
ATGAACGAAACATATGACCACGAAAGATATGTAATCGTCTGCGAAAATCTCGTAAAAATATATAAGACGAAAGATATCGAGGTTTTGGCTCTTCAGGGTCTTGAAATGTTTATTGAGCGCGGGGAAATAATGGCGATTATCGGCAACAGCGGCAGCGGCAAATCGACGCTGCTCAACATGATCGGCGGATTGGACAAGCCTTCTGCGGGGAGCCTGTTTGTTGACGGCAAAAATTTATTCAAAATGAACGAGCAGCAGCTTGTCGCGTATAAAACGAGCACAGTCGGTTTTGTTTGGCAAAACAATGCGCGCAACCTTATACCGTACCTCACGGCTTGGGAAAATGTAATGATGCCCATGCAGTTTAATAAGGTCGAAAAAATAACAAATAAAAAAGAACGCGCCAAGGAACTTCTCGACTTGATGGAAATGGGGCAGAGGGCAAATTATAAATTAAGCCAACTGTCCGGCGGCGAGCAGCAGCGCGTCGCAATCGCGCTCGCACTGGCAAACCATCCTAAATTACTGTTGGCTGACGAACCGACCGGTTCTGTTGACACAAAGACGAGCGAGCTGATCCTCGACATGTTCCGCGAAGTAAACAAGGCTCTTGGGACGACGATTATAATCGTTACGCACGACAGGCAAATATCACGCAAGGTCCAAAGGGTTGTTGCGATACGGGACGGAAAGACGAGCAGCGAAATGATTATGAAGCAAAGCTACGCAGACAGAATAACCGGCATATCGGGTTTTGCGCCCGTGCTTGACGGCGAAGATGCTCACACGGAATATGCGGTAATTGACAGAGCGGGACGCATCCAAATTCCGAGGGAATACCTCGATAAAATAAAACTCGAGGGCAACAGATTAAAGGTAAGCATAAACGAAGAGAACAAAATCGTTTTGGATTTGCCGGAATAAAAAAAATCAACGGGAACTGTTAAAAACCGAATAGGTTTTTGGCAGTTCCTTTTTTCAAATATAAAAAAATCGAACAAAAATTTGAAAAAATATTTGTTCGATATATAAGATGTGTCCATACAATAAATATTTATTTGACAATTATATGACAATATGTTTATATCTTCAAACGAAACGTCTCTGTTTTTTAGCAGATTGCAAATTGCGGCGGCGTTTTGTTGTATAGAATTCGTTAAAACATAAAATTTAAACAGAAAGGGTAGTGATCCCATGCGCAAACTGAACCGGCCGCTTTCGTTATTTTTATCCGCGCTGTTTATTATGGGGGTTGTAAATATTCGGCCCATATCAGCCGCGACGGATTTTACAGCCGGTGATTTTCAAGTTGTCTTAGATTCGCATCGAAGTGAAATCAGCTACGGAGATTATTTCGAACAGTTTAAGGGTCTTGAAGTCCACATGGAGGAGTACGAAATAGACGCCGCCGATTATGTCAGGACGGACAATATGGACGTGCTGATATTTGAAAATTTCGAGGGCATGGAAGGCAAAAGCGTTCTGACTCTCGAAGAAGGCGTAATTGAATGGGAGGTAAACGTCAGCAAGGCGGGACTGTATAATGTGGCGCTGATATATTTTCCTTATACGGGGAAGAGCTCCGATATACAGCGTTCCATTTTTATTAATGGAATACTCCCGTTTGCAGAAGCCCGCAATGTCGAATTTCCTCGTATTTGGGTAAATGAGGAAAAGATTGCAAGAGTCGATTCGCAGGGCAACGACGTAAAACCCAGGCAAATCGAAGCGCCTGAATGGCGAAGGCTTCCCATAAGGGACTATCAAGGTTTTTATAACGAGCCGTTCCTGTTTTATTTGGAAGAGGGCGTCAACACAATATCGATTGTTTCGCAGCGCGAACCGATGATGATAAGAAAATTAATTTTTTGCTACGAACCTTCCCCCGTGTCATATAAGGAGTACGAAGCCGGAATCCGCGCGCGTTACGGATTTACTCCCGGCCGCACTCAGGGAGAAATACTCACGATCGAAGCCGAATCGGCGCAAAAAAAATCGTCGCCCATGCTGTATCCGATCAGCGACAATTCAAATTTATCTGTTCAGCCGAACAGCGCGAGGGTTTTGCGCAACAATTCGATAGGCGGCGATAAATGGGATCAAAGCGGGCAATGGATCGAATGGGAATTCGATGTCGAGCAGGAAGGCTTCTACAGAATCGGGTTGAATTTAAAACAGCATTTTGCCCGCGACTCTGATGTGTACCGGCGCATATCGATTAACGACGAAGTTTTGTTTAAGGAGCTGTCCGCTTACGCATTCGGATATCAGCGCAGCTGGCGCACCGAAACATTAGGCGACGAAACCGGCGATTTCATGTTCTATTTAACCGAAGGCCGGCATACATTGCGCATGGAAGTAGTTTTGGGCGAAATGGCATTTTATGTGCGCGACATGGAAGAGCGCGTGATTAGGCTGAACGATATTTACAGAGAAATAATAATGATTACGAGTGCGGAACCGGACCGCAACCGCGACTACTTGGTCAAGCGCACGCTGCCCAACCTCGAAGAAGACATGCTGCGCGAAGGCACGAGGTTAATGGAAGTATACAACGAGCTGGCCGAGCTTCGCGGCTCGATGGGCGGCAGATACGCCGCATTGCGTACGGCGGCGGAAGAAATGCTGCGCATTGCGGATGATGTGGAAGATATAAACCAACGTTTAAAAATTTATAAAACATGTATAGGCGCTCTTGGTACATGGATAATGGAAGCGAAATCAATGCCGCTGCAAATAGATGCGTTCTTCATCGTACCTTACGAAGAAGAAATGCCGTCGCGCAAGGTTGGCTGGTTCCGCAACTTCCTCCATCAAGTGGCGCTTTTGTTTTATTCATTTTTCATTGACTACAACAACATAGGCAACATCGACGACGAATCCGTTGTAACGAGAGAAACCATAACAGTATGGGTAGGCACGGGACGCGACCAGGCGACAACGCTAAAGACGCTTACCGACGAAGATTTTAAAAAGAGCACCGGCATCGGCGTTAATTTAATGATCGTCGACATGGGATCGCTTTTGCCCGCTACGCTCGCGGGACAGGGGCCGGACGTAGCTCTGATGGTCGGCGCGATAGCGGCGGGCGGTACGGACGTCACGCTGCCCACGAACTACGGACTGCGCGGAGCAGTTACAGACCTCACGCAGTTTGCCGATTTTGATGAAGTCATCACGCGGTTTCACCCGAGCGGGCTTGTACCGTACACGTTCCGGCCGGGTGAAAGAGGCGGCGGTGTTTTCGCTCTGCCGGAAACGCAGTCGTTCCCCATGCTTTTTTACCGCAAAGATATTTTGTCCGAAATGGGGCTCGAAATTCCGCGCACATGGGAAGACGTGCGCAACAGTTTGACG
>WRDG01000269.1 GCA_009783525.1 Defluviitaleaceae bacterium
AAACCCGATAATCCCAAACGCAAACATTTGCCAAGGTGTCCAAGGCCCCTGTCCGAAAAACATATTACTTACAAACGCGGTCATTGCGCCGACAAGAAAACCGACTTCACCGCCAAAAGCAACTCCGGCGATTATCACAACAGCCGTCACGGGCTTAAACTGCGGTAGCATAAAAAACGCCGCCCTTCCCGCAACTCCTATTGCGCACAGTACTGCAATAATCACAAGCTCGCGCGCGCGCGGTTTCCTTCCCTCAAATACTAAGACGAAGGGCAGCATCGTTTGTAAAACAATTAACATAGAAATAAAATAAAATTGACGGTCGTTAAAAAAATTTATACCAATGTAAATTGTAGCTGGGATGGCAAGAAAAATCATTGCCGCAGCCGTTATGGTACGTTTGGGAAGCTTGCTTTGCTGCGATATGGAAAATTTGGGCGTTGTTGGTGCGAGGGGAGGGGAGTATGTGTCGGACGTTTTAGGTTTGGGCGGTGATTCTCCCCCCAATGCTTGTATTAAATCATTTGTGGTTATTGCGTTTGGAATAATACGGCGAGACATACGGTTCGCGCTTGTGGTGTAAAAACTGTTGCCGCTGAAAAATTCACGAGGCGTATTTTCTGTAACCATATCGCCGTCGAAAAACAAAGCGCATTTGTCGGAGTATTCAGCGCAGAACTCTATATCATGGCTTACTATTACAACCGCTGCGCCCGCAGCCGTCAGCTTTTTTAAAATTGTGGCAAAAATTTGCTTGTATTCCGCATCAAGCCCTTTTGTCGGCTCGTCTAAAAGTAAAATTTTCGGTTGAAGCATAAGTACTTTTGCAAGCGCCGCTCTTTGCTGTTCTCCGCCGGATAAATCGTAGGGGTGGTAATTAAGCAAATCTTCAAGGCGGCAAAGTTTTATTATTTCGGATAAATTTTTTGATTCTTCTGCAATTTCAAGTAAATCTTCACGAACGGTTTTTGCGACGAAGATTGACTGCGGGTTTTGCGGCAGAGCGAAAACTTTTTCGTTGGTATGAATTTTGCCGCGATATGGCTTGTATAATCTTGCTATTAGCGAAAGCATTGTAGTTTTGCCCGTGCCGTTGCCACCCAAAACCGCCATAATTTCACCGTAATTTGCTGTGAAGTTTAGCCCCTTTACAACATCGGGTAGATTTTTTTCGTATCTGAACCATATATCTTTTAGATTTATTGCGGGTTTTGGGCAGTCTGCCGGTTTCTCCGTGCTTTCAATCGGTTGCACAGATTTTTTTGCAATCCACGCCGCGCCCTCGCTTACCGTTATGGGGCATTTTTCGTCTTCACCCGGATTTTTTTCGCAAGCCGCCCATACGCGCATTGGCGTAGGCATAGCCGTAAACATTTTGTGATTCTGCTTGTATAAAGACAAGCCTATTTTTTGCGGCGTGTTTTCTGCTGTTAATTTCCCATTGTCCATAACAATAACATTGGAAGACAATGGGAGCGTTTCTTCCAACCGATGCTCCGTTAAAACTATAGTTACACCAAGTTCTCGATTGATTTTTCCGAGCATCGCTAAAAATTCCCCTGCCGCAATCGGATCAAGCTGGCTTGTGGGTTCATCAAGAATTAACACCGAGGGCTGCATAGCCATAACCGAAGCAAGCGCAAGAATTTGTTTTTGCCCGCCTGATAATTCCGTAACCGATTTGTGAAACCATGTTTGTATGCCAAAGAAATTAGATATTTCAGCCACACGCAAACGGATTTCAGGCGTTTTTACTCCAAGGCTTTCTAAACCGAAAGCTAATTCATGCCAAACCTTATCTGTCACTATTTGATTTTCTGCGGATTGCATTATAAATCCGATTTTAGCCGCGGCGTCTTTTTCGGATAATTTTTCTATTTGAGTGTTTTCAAAAAAAATCGCGCCGTATTTTACGCCATGCGGGGCGGTTGATGGTTTTAATTGCCGCAAAAGTGTAGTTTTTCCGCAGCCGGAAGCACCGCAAAGAGTAGTAAAACTTCCTTGAGGGATAGATAAATTTATTCCCTTAAGCGCGGTGCTTTCGCGGTTTGGATATGAAAAAGTTAAATTTTCGATTCTATACGTTTCCAAATGAAATCCTCTTTCAAATTTACAATAATCGGGAACGCGCCAAGTGCGAAATATGCGGCAAATACAAAAGCAGACCCCGACCATTCGCCCCTTATTGTGGGAAAGTATCGGAAATGATACGCACCTGTAATAGCCCCTAAAATTATAACAACGGAACAAACCGATATATGAACCAGCGCAAACCCGTCACGCCCGGTAAAACGAAAAACAGAAAAAGCCGTGCGTCCCGGCAAGCCGTAGCCTCGGCCTTTCATACTGTCGGCGGTCTCAATTGCATTTTCCAACGCCCATGTCACCATAATTGATAAAATTTTTATACCGTGTTTCGCTTTTTGAAAAATTCCGCCGTTTGATACATCGCGCCCGATACATTTTTGCGCATTTGAAATAATTTTTATTTGTGTCAAAAAACGCGGCACTAAATGCAAAGCCATAGAAAGCACCAAAGAAAGCGCGGGTATAGCGCGTCCAAATAAATAAACAAATTTATCGCTTGTGATAACCGCGTTAAAGCACGAAAACCAAGCGATTACGGTAATAAGCATAATTGCCGCCGCAACTCCGTAAATGATTGATTCAAGTGTAAGAGGGTTTCCGTTTGGTAGGTACGCCAAAATTGTGCCGCCACGGTGATTAAATAAGGGGTTTAGAAATGCTGTAAATATAAGCAAGGGAAGCATATATTTAAGCCTCGCTTTTATCGCTCTTATGCCTTTTAAATAAACGGAGTACGCGGCGGCGCAAGCAATCGAAATCGCAAGGCAAATAGGATGCATAAAAAACATGGAAAACCCAATCATTGCTGTAAAATATAAAAAATTTACTGTAGGATGAAAGCCCGAAAAAGCGTCTTTTTTCATCCGTCAGCACCTATGTCGCGTCCTAAATCAACTGTATAAAGCCATTCGATTACATCGTCCGGTTGTAAAATATATAATGACGCTCCTAAATTGGGAAACTCGCCATTAACCCTGTATTTCCAGCCGGATAACGGGCCTGCATCAAATTCATAAAGATTATTTATAGCTTCAATGTACGCCGAATTAAAAACAGGCGTTTGACGAAATGCTAAATGAATGCCCGCGTTTCGCATTTCCCGGTGAAGTACATCAAAAACGCTTTCACCCTCATAAGCCGTGACAATTGCCTCGGGGAAAATTGCTCCGTCGGCGGGTACAAGTTCGTGTCCCGACAAAGTATCTGCACGCACCGATAATGTTACGGCAAAAGCATCAGTCGCCG
>WRDG01000270.1 GCA_009783525.1 Defluviitaleaceae bacterium
CCGCCGCGTGCGTGATATTCGGCAAATCGGTTAAGCTTCTGCTGACAATGGAATACGTAATAAGACTGATGATAAGAAGCATGGCCAGGCCTATTATGATGACGAGCCACATAAGAAACATGCTCGAGGCGTTAACCGTGCTTAACGGCACGACGGCACAGAAGAGATACTGGTTTCCTCCGACAACCATCGAAACGATGGTTACGCTCGTCATGGCGTTTAATGCGTCCGAGTAACCTGTGGCGGTTATTGATCCGCCGGTATTGATCAACGTTTCTATTTCACGGCTGAACTGGCCAAGCCACGTCGTGCTGTAGTGATTCATAATCAAGTTGGTGTTCGGATGAGTGGTAAAATATCCTCCCGTAGACAGTAAATACAAATAACCGTCGTCTAAAACCGAAAACGAATTCATGACCGACGTGATGTTGTCCAATAAAAAATCCGCGCCGATTACTCCGACAACCCTTCCCGATTTTATAACAGGCACGGAATATGTTAACAGCAATTCTTTTTGGCCTTCAAGATCACGGTAAAACGGTTCCGTCATATGCGGCTTGCCGCTTGCTTTCGCTTCCGTGTAGTATTCGCCTTTAATTGGGTCATTGTAATCGGTCAATGCTTTTTTTGTGACGTTGAAAGCCCTGTTGAGACTAACCTGCGGTATAAACCGTCCCGTCGAATCGTGGTAGGGCGCATTGATAAACAGGCTGTCTGCACCGTCGAATGCGTTCGGCTCCCAGCATGTCCATGCGGCTATTATGTCGGAGTTGGCAAGCAAAAGGTTCGTTAAAACAGAAAGCGCGTACTCCCGCGGATGCTCCTGAGAAAAATCCGAATCGACCATGTCGAGAAAAATTGACGGCAAAGCATCGACAGCGCCTCCTATGCTTTCTATCAATTTTGAAAACTCGCTTTGCGCAGCGACGATGTCTGCGTGAATTAATCTGTCGGTCATATCGGCGGCTGTGTTTGAAGATAGGATGGCTACTGTAGTCACCATTATTGCGACCCCGAGAGTCAACGCAACAATCATCGGCACGATAATGGCAGTCTTGATGCTTTTTGTCTTCATTTTTTCTCTCCCCGCAGTTTTTTTAATTATATCATTCTTTTTTTGAGCGCCGCAAAACATTTCTTTGCTTTTTCAAAATCTAAATTCTCAATATGGATTATCAATTCGTCGCTGCCTTTTATTTTTTTAAGCGCGTCGGAGTAAAAGAGGCACTCCGTGTTGCTGCTTTCGAGCAGCGGCTCAAGCTTTGAAAAAATTTCGGCTGTTTCGGCGGCATCTGCCGTATATTCCATTTTTTGGTCGTTGCTGTTTTTTTGGTCGCGGCTGTTTTTTTGATGCACAGTTTCGAGCAAGGCCAACGCTTTATCGATTTCTATTTTCAATTTTTCTAATTGCCCCGCGCTTAAACAGTTGGTTTCGTTTTTTAACGCAGCCTCCGCGTTTTCTGCCGCCTGCTGAAGCGGTGTCATCTCAAGCTGCGCGGCGTTACCTTTTAATGTGTGCGCCAGTCTGTGCGCAGTCTTTATGTCGTTCTCGTTTACCGCGTCAATTATTTTTTGATATATGTTCCGGTTGTTGTTGATAAAATTTGCTATGAGCTTGATTTTTAAATCGTCGTCCAGCTTCGTGCCGAGCGCCGCGTCTTCTTGTTCAATAGATACGGGATCCAAATATTTGAGCAGGCACTTCCACAGCTCCTGCGATGTGAACGGTTTGCCAACGCAGTCTTTCATGCCGCTTTCGACATAATACTTCCGGTCGTCGTTCATTATATTTGCCGTAAGGGCTATTATCGGCACGTCAGGCGTAAGCGTCATGATCTTGCCCGCCGCTTCAAGACCGTCCATCACAGGCATGTGTATATCCATAAATATTAAGTCAAACATCGTTTTACCGCTTGCGATCCGTTCTCTGACTGTATCAAGGCCGATTTTTCCGTTTTCGGCCACGACTGTTTGCAATCCTACGCGCGCGAGATGCTCGCATATGACCTGCCGGTTCATCGCGTTGTCTTCGCAAAGCAAAATTTCGCCGGTGAATGTGGGTTTGCTTATACCGCCGTACATTTTTGCCGATTTATCCAAGGTTTCTTTTTCTGTTTCGATCAGGTCGAACGTCAATAGAAAACTGAACTTGCTGCCTACGCCCGGAGTGCTTTCGACGCATAAAGTTCCACCCATCATTTCCAATATTTTTTTCGTGATGGTAAGCCCGAGCCCTGTGCCGCCGTATTTTCGCGTCGTGCCCGTTTCCGCCTGCATGAACGGTTCGAATATTTTCGCCGTTTGCACGCGCGTCATGCCTATTCCTGTGTCTTTAACTTCAAAGCATATCGACACTTTTGCCTCGGTAATTTCGCTCACGATGGCTTTTAAGTTGACCGTGCCGACGTTTGTAAATTTTACGGCGTTTGACAAAAGGTTAATCAATACCTGCAAAAGCTTTGTGGAATCGCCAACGGGACTCTTCCCGATAAACGGCTCCGCGTAAAAATGCAGATCAAGACCTTTTTCGTCCGCCTTCGGTTTGATCATCGTCCTGCATTTTGTAAAAAGGTCTCGCAGGTCGATGCAAACATGTTCCAATTCCATTTTTCCGGATTCGATTTTCGAAATGTCTAAAATGTCGTTGATTATCTGCAGCAGCCATTCCGAATTTTCCAAAATATTTTTCAGATAGTCTTTGGTCTTGGCGGAAATATCGCCGTCCAATGCAAGCTCCGAAAAGCCGATTATGCTGTTCATCGGCGTGCGTATTTCGTGGCTCATGTTCGCCAAAAAATCCGACTTCGACTTAGAGGCCGAAAGCGCCGCATCTTCCATTTCTTTCCGTTTAGTAATGTCGCGGGCTATGCCCAAAACCCCTATCGGTTTGTCGTCGACTATCAGCGGTTTTTTTATTGTCTCAAATAAAATTTGCGTGCCGTTTGCATGCGGCACGAGGTCTTCGGCTATTATTGTTCTGCGTTCGCGCATTGCCGTCACGTCGCGCTCGTTGTAAAGCCTTGCCTCGCTGTCCGTCATCGCGGCAACGCTTATTTCTGTTTCGCCCCTACCTATTATTTCTTCGCGCCTGCGTCCGAAATGTTCTTCCATGCTTTTATTGCACTGGATGTATTTAAGGCTGAGATCCTTTACGAAAATTAAGTCGGGTATAGAATCGATCAACGTCGAAAGCATTGTTGTGTGCAGTTCAAGATCATGCGTACGCTGTCCGACCTGCTCTTCGAGGCGTCTGCCCGTTTGCATGCTTCTGAACAGCAAAACCGCAATCAATGAAAGCA
>WRDG01000271.1 GCA_009783525.1 Defluviitaleaceae bacterium
TCAAAGCCGCAATTCTTGGAGCAGGTTTTATGGGCGGCTTGCATTCAAAAAATTTGGCGGGTATGCAGGACGTTTCTATATGCGCAGTTTGCGACATAGACGAAGCGGCTGCAAAAAAACTCGCCGCAGCGCACGGCGCGGAACCTTACACATCGCTTGAAAAAATGCTTGACGAAAAAAAAATTGACGCCGTTTATATTTGCATCCCGCCTTACGGCCACAACGGCGAGTTTGAAAAAATCGCTTCGCATAAAAAGCATATTTTCATCGAAAAACCAATCCATTTGCATTTTTGCAAAGCAAAAAAAATGATCGAAGCTGCGGAAAAAAATAAAATTTTTTCTCAGGTCGGCTATCAATACCGTTTCGGCTCCGCTGTAAAAGAATTAAAGAAACGCATCGACAACGGTTCCGCCGGCAAACCTGTGCTGTTCACCGCGACATACCAGTGCAACTCGCTTCACGCGCCGTGGTGGCGCGATAAAAACACATGCGGTTCGCAAATACTCGAACAGGTCATACATACATATGACCTCGCGATGTATCTTTTCGGCAGCCCTGAAAAAATTTCGGCTTACATGTCTAATATCTGCCATACAAAAGATGAAAACTACACCATCGAAGACGTGAGCGCTTCGATTGTAAAATTTAAAAACGGAGCCATCGGTTCGGTTGGCGCATCCAATTGCGCAATACCCATGCGGTGGGATAATTTATTCACAGTCGTGTACGAAAATCTCACGGCACAGTTTTTAAATGCGAACGAAGCTGTTTTTACAAACACAGCGGGAAGAATAGCCGGCGAAGTCATAAACCATAAAACCGAAATTGATATGTACCTTGACGAAGATAAATATTTTATTGCTACGCTTCGCGGCGAATGCGAAAACATCAGCACGATCAAAGACGGATATGATAGCTTGCAATTTGTCGATGCGGTCGCGCGTTCGGCGGAAAGCGGCGGCGCGCCGGTATCTTTATGACGCCGAAGGAGAGGGTCAAAGCCGCGCTGCGGCTCGAAAAACCCGATCGAACCCCGTTTATGGAATGGTGGTTTGATAACGAAATAGGCAAAGGGATTTTGGGCAAAGAAAATTACACGCGCGAAGAAATTGCCGAAGCAATGTGTATGGACGGCATCGGAACATATCACGGCACGGATGCTTACACCGAAAAATTAATAAGCTCATCCGGAAGGGAATTTGAAGGGCGCGGCCTGCTGACCGACCGCAGCTGTTTAAATATGATTAAACTGCCAAACCCACACGACCCGTCGCTGTACGACAACATAAAACGAAAAGTAGAGCAGGTAGGCGAACGTTTTTTTATTTTTACCGGCATGAGCACAGGTATCGATTATTTGATGCGCGGCATGGGACTCGATAATTTTTCGTACGCGCTGTACGACGACATCAAATTAATAGAAGACATACTCGACATCTATTCGGATTGGGCGGCCGAGTCCGCGCTTGAAATATCAAAAACAGGCGTTGACGCTATTTGGTGTCCGGACGATTTTGCATTCACGACGTCGCTCATGTTTTCGACCGAAATATTCCGCGAAATAATGAAGCCGCGCATGAAAAAAGTAATCGGCAACACTCATTTGCCAAAACTTTTCCATTGCGACGGCAACATCGAGCCGGTCATCGGCGATTTGATAGAAATAGGCTTTAACGGATTGCATCCGATTGACCCCACTGCAATGGATATTGAAAAAATAAAAAATAAATGGGGCGATAAAATATGTCTCGTGGGCAACATAGACCTAAGCTATACATTGGTTAGAGGCACGCCGGACGAAGTAAAAGCCGAAGTTACTGAACGCATAAAAAAAATAGGATATAACGGAGGTTATATCCTAAGCAGCGCCAACAGCATCACGGAGTATTGCCCGACAGAAAATATTTTGGCAATGCGCGACGCATTGATTTCTTAAGGCAACATCTGTAAACCGGCAGAGGCGTTTTTTTTCATTTCGAATGAACCGAAGATAAAATAAAAAACAGACGAATAAAAAAAAACCGACTATTTTTATAGGCTAAATTTATAGAGGTACCTTTCAGTTTAAATATTATTTTATTTGGTCGCCCCATGCGGTAGGCAGCACATTTTTATAAGCGCTTAAAAGATCGTCGAGCAGCCTTTCGGGATAGTCGCAGTTTGCGACGAGCGGATCAAGCAGCATCGCTTGCATGGCCAATTTTTTATCGCATGTTACAGCAGCTTCAACCGCGAGTTTATATTCGCGGCCGAGAGTTTCGCATTTAGCCGCTATGCCTTCAGGCAAGCGGCCTATTTTTTGCGGATGAAGACCGAACGAATCGATAAAAACCGGGATCTCAACAATAATGCCGTCAGAAATATTTTCGATAAATCCGCGGTTCAAAACATTTGCCATTTCGACTGATGCCTGTCCCGTTAAAAGCGAACGGATAAAGTGCATAGCAGACTCGCCTGATTTGCCGTATTCTTCGTAACCCATTTCACCGCTAATGATTTTACTTAAATTTTTAAGCGAACCGTCGCGCCAGTGTAGCATTTCGTCTATGTCTAAATTTTTCCATCGGTAGTTTTTTTCTTTTAAAACCCTCTCTTTCATGTAGCAAGAAAAAAATTCGCATACATGCCGGTCGCCCGGACAGGGATACAAGCCGTAACGCTCGAACAATTCGAAGGCGATCGGTTCGCGCTCGTCCCACTTGGCTTCAACCAGCTTGTTTTTAAGTACGGGATAAACGTCTTTACCGTCAATTTTTAATTCTGTTATCCATGTCAAATGATTAACGCCGGCCGCCCGGAAGCTCACGCGGCTTTCGTCCGCGCCAAAAACATATTTTGCGATGCTTTTTGCTATATCGGGAGTCCCGTGGCACAAGCCGAAGGTTCTTATTTTCGAATAATTTTCGATTGTGAGACATATTGCTCCCTCGGGGTTACTGTAATTGATTGCCCACGCATGCGGGCAAACTTTCTCCATAGCCTTTGTGATCTCGTAGACGACTGGGACATTTCGAATTGTGCGTATAATTCCTCCCGGACCTATCGTGTCGCCGACCGATTGTAATACGCCGTGCTTCGTGCAAATGTCGATATCAGTTTTCCACGACGCGAAGCCGCCGGTGACAAATGTAAAAAAAATAAAATCCAATCCCGGCAGTGCGTCGTTGAAATTCAAATGCTTTGAAACTTTAAAAGAGCGTCCTGATTTTTTTACCATTGAGCTTACCGCTTTATACGAAAGATCCAACACATCCGCGTCGATGTCCACGAGACGCAGCTCGCCGCCTTCGA
>WRDG01000272.1 GCA_009783525.1 Defluviitaleaceae bacterium
CAAGATATCCGCGTTCCGCTGGGTACGGAGGTTTTATGCGCGGAATACCGCGTTCTCCTTCGACGGAAGCGATCAACGCGGTTTCTTCTCCGCACACAAAAGCTCCCGCGCCTTCTTTTATTTCGATGTCAAACGAAAACTCCGTACCCATTATGTTTTTCCCTAAAAAATTATTTTGCCTCGCTTGCCCGATTGCCGTAACGAGCCTCTTTACTGCGAGCGGGTATTCTGCGCGCACATAAACGAAGCCTTCTTTTGAGCCGATAGCGTATGCGGCAATCGCCATGCCTTCAATGACGGCATGCGGGTCCCCTTCGATAATCGCCCTGTCCATAAATGCGCCGGGGTCGCCTTCGTCCGCGTTGCAAATGACATATTTATTTTTGCTTTCGGTTTTTCGCGCCGCTTCCCACTTGAACCAAGTGGGAAAACCCGCGCCGCCGCGGCCGGCAAGGCCGGATTTTTTTAGTTCGCTAATGATTTTTTCAGGTGTTTTTTTGCCGAGGCACGCGCGAAGAGCCTCGTAGCCGTCTGTTTTTATGTATTCATCAATGTCTTCGGGATTGATCAGGCCGCAATTTTTTAACACGAGCCTTTTTTGCTTTTGCAAAATTTTTTTGTCTTCGTCCGGTAAAAAATATTTTTCCGCTTCGTTTTTCGCACCCCGCGCAAATTTGGCAATTTCTTCCGCGCATTTCACGTCAGCTTTTACAAACGTATGTCTTCTACCGTTTAAAATCATGTCGATTATCGGTTCCAAATAACATGTCCCTATGCAGCCCGCGACCGAAAAAACAGCGCCGGGAAACAAACCGCGAAGCGCCGCTTCCGTTTTGTCTGCGCCCGCCGCTATGCCGCAACTCCCTTTGCCTATAATAAATTTAACACTGTCCATTTTTTTCTTCCTTGTTTTTTATTTCGTCTATAATTCGGCATGCTTCGTCCGGCGTTAAGTTCCCGTATGCTTCGTCGTTGACTGTCATAACCGGCGCAAGGCTGCAGCAGCCTATGCATGCTACGCTTTGAAGCGTAAAAAAGCCGTCCGAAGTGGTTTGCCCGTTTTTTACGGACAGCAATTCGCACAGCCTTTTTTCTATTTCCGATGAATTGTTTACATGGCAGGCGGTTCCCCTGCACAATTGAATCAAATATTTGCCTGCCGGTTCGAAACGGAACTGCGTATAAAACGTAGCCGCTCCGTATACTGCTGCGGGTTTTAGTTTGAGCCTGCCCGCGATATGGAGCATGAGCGGTTCGTTGACGAAACCGTAAAGCTCCTGGGATTTTTGCAATACAGTTATCAAGTCGGACTTGTTGCAAAATTTTTTCAGCACCGGTTCGAGTAATTGATATTTTTCTTTTGAACAGCAATCCATTTGCTACCGCCCGTTTAAACATAAAAATTTTACAAATAATAAAATGAATCGCCGTTTATGGCAAGAACAGTTCAAATAATCCCTGAAACTTTTCGGCGGCAAGATCCGCGTTTATATATTCTGCGTAAAATTTAATAAATATTTTTTCCATACCTTCATTGAGGGTTTCAAAAGGGCGGGTTTAAGGCTTCGTCCGATTCCGAATTTAAAATAAATTTTCGATATACTCCGCATGTAATATAAAAAGCAAAAGCCCCCGTGAAATTCACGGGGGCTTTTTAGTGCAGTCGACAGGACTTGAACCTGCACGGGGGTGAACCCACTAGATCCTTAGTCTAGCGCGTATGCCAATTCCGCCACGACTGCCTGCTGCATTTCGGAATTATATTTAAACGTCTATGGGCTGTCAATCCCCGGCGCCATAAAAATAAGCCTCCTGCTCCGGCGTCAGCGCGTCGATCGCGATACCCATTGACTCCGCTTTCATGCGGGCTATCTCGAGATCGATTGCTTCCGGAACATTGTAAAGCCCCGGAGTTAATGCGCCGCCGTGTTTGGCAAGATATTCCGCGCTCATAGCCTGTATAGCAAAGCTCATGTCCATAATGTCTGCGGGGTGGCCGTTGCCCGCGGCGATATTAACGAGCCGCCCGTCCGCCAAAACATTCAAGACGCGTCCGTCATGCAAATAATAACCGTCAATAAAATTTTTGCGTCTCTCAATCTTTACCGCCATGTCTTTTAAATGATTTTTATTGAACTCGACATCGAAATGCCCGGCGTTTGACAGCACGGCGTTGTTTTTCATCAGATTGAAATGCTGTTTGGTTATTACATCCTTGCAGCCCGTAACAGTGACGAAAAAATCACCAAGCGGTGCGGCTTCTAACATCGGCAGCACTTCGAAACCGTCCATCGCCGCTTCCAAAGCCCTGAACGGATTTATTTCGGTTATTATAACCCTCGCTCCGAGTCCTTTGGCGCGCATTGCCACTCCCTTGCCGCAAAAACCGTAGCCCGCGACTACAGCGATCTTGCCTGTAAGCATTATGTTTGTAGTGTTCATTATCGCGTCCCAAACAGACTGGCCCGTTCCGTGCACGTTGTCGAAAAGATGCTTACTGTCTGCGTCGTTTACCGCCATCATCGGAAAATTTAACGCGTTCATTTTTATCCTGGCCCGTAGCCGGTTCAAGCCTGTAGTCGTTTCTTCGCTGCCGCCGATCAAATTTTTAGCGTATGGCTTGCACTCGCCGTGCAGCAGCGAAACGAAATCTCCTCCGTCGTCGACGATAATATCGGGGCAAAATTCGAGAGTTTTTTTCAAATGTTCCATATATTCCGTTTCGGTAGCATTGTGCCAAGCATATACATGGTAGCCGAGAGAGTCGAGTCCGGCGCAAATATCGTCCTTAGTCGAAAGAACATTGGAACCCGTCACTGCCACTTCGGCTCCGCCCGCCGCCAACACTTGAGAAAAATACGCCGTTTTTGCTTCGAGGTGTATTGAAATCGATATTTTCATGCCCGCAAACGGTTTTTGCTTTTTAAACCGTTTTTTGATCTCGGTCAAAACAGGCATATAGTCTTTTACCCATTCGATTTTTTTTATCCCTTCGCCTGCAAGCGAAGAGTCGCGTATCATGCTCATATCAAACCTCCGTTATGGAGCAGGTTTTCATATAACTTAATAAACTGCACGGCCGAATACCCCCACGAATAATCGCACTGCATGGCGTTTACGATCAAAGCCTGCCATTCGTCCGGCTTGTTAGCATATGTATCAATAGCTTCTTTTATAATCGCAATTAAAGCCTTCGGTTTATAGTCGCTAAACAAAAAGCCGTTTTTTTTGTTTACGGTGTCTGAGCGCCCGCCGGTTTTTCTTACTACCGGAATCGTGACGTAACG
>WRDG01000273.1 GCA_009783525.1 Defluviitaleaceae bacterium
AAAAAACGAAGCGAAGCCGGGGACAATGCAGGCTTCCGTAAAACCGGCGTAAAAAAGACCGCCGCGGTCGATCTCCGTTTCGGACAGATAAAGCTCGTAGCGGTGGCTGCCGTTTTTTTGCTCGCCGTTTCTTCCGAAGATACGTCCGCTGTAATAAGGAAATGCTTTAAAAAAAGCTTCGGTGGCTTCAGTTTCGATATTGGCAGGGTTCGGCTTGTAAAAATTTACGCGCAAAAAGTCCGGTATGGTTTCGCCCGTCACGCTTACCGGAAACAGCGGCTCGCATTGAAACGGCGTTAACGGCGTTCCGCTTCGCGGACTGCCTGCACGGTTTATAAAATCCGTTGAGGCTTTATCCATTGCACCGTAAGCCGGCCATTTGCTGCGCGGGTTGTCTTCCTGTAGTTGAAATTCCGACGGGGTTTCCATATTTGCGGCCGGGAAAAAAAAATATGATTCGTTGTTTTTATATTCGCTCGGCGTAATGCCCAGTGTCTTTTTTACTTCGCGGCAAAAAGATTGGTGAGAGGAGTAGCCGCACATCAGCGCGGCTTCGGTAAACGTCATATCGGAAAATTTAACAAGCGCCAACGCATCCGAAAGCCGCCGCTTGCGGACATATTCCTTGACCGTATGACCCGTCACGCTGTAAAAACTCCGGTACATCTGCGCACAGGAAAAAAAGCCCGCGTCTTTTATCAAGTCGTTGTCCAGTTTTTCGGGCAGGTTCGATTCGATATATTTTAAAATTAGCGCAATATTTTTCGCCGCTTGCAGCCTGCTTGTGCTGTTCATAAAAACCCGTGCCTCTTAATGATTAATCAAGTTAAATATATTATTTATGTTCAGGCGTGTCAGTAAAAAAATCGTTTTAATTGCAACCCTTCTTTTCCCGTTGGCAAACTAAAGGGTGGCTTGTAAAATATTTGTATATAATCTGTCCGATAAAAAAAATTTGGGGGCGGTTTAAGATTATCAGCTGGATTGACAGGCTAAACGACGCCGTATGGTACATCGACGAGAATTTGGACGGTGAGATCGACTACGGCGAAATAAGCCGCATTACGGTTTCGCCCGCGGCGTTGTTCCAGCGTTTTTTTGTTATGGCGACGGGCGGCGTGACGCTCGCGGAATACATCCGCAGGCGGAAGATGAGCCGCGCCCTGGACGACCTGCAAAAAAACGGCGCGAGGGTAACGGACACGGCAATAAAATACGGCTACGAATCCGCAGACGCCTTTTGCGTGGCGTTCAAGCGGCTTTTCGGCGTGACGCCGTCGCAGGCAAAAATTTCCGGCGATCAATTAAAACGTTACGACCGCATTTATTTTTCGCTGACCGTTTCGCATGTAAAAGACGGAAACGGAACCGCGCTTCTTAACGTGGACGAATACCGCTGTTACGATCCGCTGTTTGAAGGCGCGAGGATCATTTTAAACATGATGGGCGAAAATTTTACAACGGAATATGTTCAAGGCATATCGGGCTCGGCGTTCAAAATTGCGGGCGGCTGTCCGAGCTGCCCTACAAGCGTGTATGACATGTGGCCGCACAAGCTCATCAGATTGCTTGGCTACGAAACGAAGCACTATCCTTGTTTCGACAAAAGCAATGCCGACGTAACCGCCGAAATGGTCGAGGCGGTAAAAAAATCCGTCGACTGCGGCAGGCCCGCGCTTGTCTGGAACGCCTTTTCCGTAGCGGAGTACGACGTTGTGTGCGGCTATAATAATGATACGAAACAGTTTATAGGCAGGTGTGCGGCAAAAGGTGCAGGCGATTATGCGAGGGAGCCGTGGGACAGGGCAAAAACCTGCAGCTGCGCCCCGGTTTTCGGCGCGATTATTGTCGGCGAAAAAAAATCCGCTTTTGACGAAAATGAAGCGGAACGGATGTCAATAATAAACGCCGTTAAGCACGCGAAAAGCGAAAACAGCGGCGAGGGTTTGAAATTCTACCGAAAATGGATAAAAGAATATACAAGCGAAGGCAAAGAGCGCGGCGTCGCCGACGCCTACTGCTACGACATGTACTCTTCCGTAAGGAAGGCCGCGCCCGTTTACCTGCACGCGCTTGCTTATAAACACGACGGCTCGGTATCGGACATGCTCCATTTTGCGGCGGCCTGCTTCGAAAAGGAAGCGGCGGAGCTTGAAAAAGCGCGGCCGTTTCTTTCTTGGAATTCCAATTGGGGTGTCGACGAAGCGCGAAGCAAAAGCCTCGCGCCCATTTTAAAAGAAGCGGCGGAGCAATATAAAAAAGGGATGGAATATTTGGGGAGGATAGTAAGCAAATGGGAAAAATTTTGATCGAAACATTCGCGGCAACATCATGTGACGGTTCGCACGGAACCGTACCGGGCTTGGCAAAAAGCCTGTCGGAGGAATTGGGCATTGAAATGGAGTTTGCTCCTCACTTGATTTGGGAAATGGAAAATGACGAAAACCTGCCGGAGTATATGCTTGAACACTTCAAGCGGATCCAAAGCGGCGAAGCGGACGCAAACGGATTTTTTATCGACGGCGAGTGGTTTGAAACGCGGCCTCATAATGCAAATGACGCAGTAAAAATAAGAGGCAGGTTCTTCGAAGCCGCAGGCAAAACGGATCCCGCAAACATGAACCTTGTCGGGCGAAAGATGGACGCGATAAAAACCGACGGCAGCGTGATCGACGTGCTGCATTTTGCAAACAGCGTCGTCGAAAATGAAATGGGCTCGTTTTCCACAGACTTTAAAAAGATTTGGTTTTTTGAGGGCTCGATAGGGGAGCTTATCATAAACGCCTGCCCGATCGAAAAGCTGACCTACAGGGGCTACGAAATAAATAAATTGATAGAAACCGCCGAAAAGCATCCGGAGATTTTCGCAAGCAAGGATACAGGTGAAAATAACGGCGGCGGAAAAATCGAAATAAAAAAAGCGGACATAAACGAAATCGACGCCGTGCTTGTGCCGTTTGAAGAACTGCGCGATAAGTTCCATCCCTGCGTGATTGTCGGGTATTCAAAAGAGGGCGGGCATAAAATGCACAGGGCGATTTCCGAAAAATACGGCGGGGTAGGGTACAAGGCGATACGGCGCACGGATTCGTGGACCTGCGGCTGGATGGGCGTCGTGGCCAAAGACATGCTTCGTAGAGATGCGGGCTATGCGCCGCCCGGCGACGTGGCTGACGACAAGGTGCTGTGCTTGACATGCTTCATGGGCGGCGGCAATTACGACGCGCAGTTTGAGCGCATAGGGATCAC
>WRDG01000274.1 GCA_009783525.1 Defluviitaleaceae bacterium
ACACATGCGCATGATGAACGAAATAGAAAAAGCGCACGAAAGCTTGCTGTACTCGCGCGACGCGGCCGAAGCCGCAAACAAAGCAAAGTCAATTTTTTTGGCCAACATGAGCCACGAGATACGAACGCCGATGAACAGCATAATCGGTTTTGCGGAGCTTGCGCGTTACGGTGACATCCCGCAAAAAACGGCGGGCTATTTAAAAAATATTTCCGAAAGCGCCGAATGGCTTTTAAAAATTATCAACGACATACTGGACATTTCAAAAATTGAGTCCGGAAAAATTCTTTTAGAAAACATCCCGTTTGATTTGCGCGACGTGTTCGATCACTGCCGCGGCGTGATGTTCCCCAAGGCGGACGAAAAAGGCGTGCTTCTGTATTTTTACGCAGAGCCGGATATTGACAGAAAGCTTATAGGCGACCCGGTCAGGCTGCGCCAGGCTTTAATAAACCTTTTGTCCAACGCGGTTAAATTTACAAACGTCGGCACGGTAAAAATGCTTGTCGACGTGATCGAAACGACGGACGACAAAGCTACCGTCGTGTTCGAAATAAAAGACAGCGGCATCGGCATGAGCAAGGATCAGATTGAAAAAATATTCGAGCCTTTTACGCAGGCGGACAACAGCGTGACAAGAAGATTCGGCGGCACCGGTCTCGGCTTGTCCATAACAAAAAATATTGTCGAACTGATGGGCGGAAAACTCGAAGCGGAAAGCACGCCCAACGTAGGCAGCAGGTTCAGTTTCCGGCTTACTTTTCCGCTTGTGGAATCATCTCGGGAAGAAGACAGTTTCGAACTGCGCCGCGACGACGCCGGCAGCATACCAAACTTTAGCGGCGAAGTTCTTATCTGCGAAGACAACATGCTTAACCGCCAGGTGCTTTGCGAGCATTTGGAAGCCGTCGGTTTAAAAACAACCACAGCCTTTAACGGAAAGGACGCAGTAGATATTGTCACGCGGCGGGCGAGCGGAAACGGAAAGCCTTTCGGCTTGATATTCATGGACATCCACATGCCGGTGATGGACGGCCTCGAAGCCGCATTAAAAATTAACGCGGTTTGCCCGGATGTGCCCATAGTCGCGCTTACGGCAAACGTTATAAACAACGACCTCAAGCAGTACAAAGCAAGCGGCATGGACGGATTTTTAAGCAAACCGTTTTCTTTTCGCGACTTATGGAAATGCCTGTCGGAATTTTTGCCGGTTACCGGCTTTGCAAAAATTAAGTACACCGATCAAGCAGCCGAAGACGAAAAATATAAAAAAGGGATCCGCGTCCGCTTTGCAAAGGATAACGGCAGGACTATAAAAAAAATTGCCGAAGCGATAACTGCGGGCGAAATTAAAACGGCGCACAGGCTTGCTCACGCGTTAAAAAGCAACGCCGGATTGATCGGCAACATAAAATTGCAAAAATTAGCGGCCGAAACAGAAAACGCTTTGTCCGACGGAAAAAATAATTTAAGCGCCGCTTTGTTCGGCGAACTCGAACAGGAGCTTAACGCCGCGCTTGAAGAAATAAATTTGTCGGACGGCGCCGAAAACGAAAAAATAATCGTAAAGACGACCGACGCCGAAAAAATATTCAGGCTTTTTGAAAAATTGCAACCGCTGCTTGACAACGACGACACAGACTGCCTCATGCACCTCGACGAACTGTTGACCGTGCCGGGCTCCGAAGAAACTGCGGAGCATATGGAAGACTACGATTTTAACGCCGCGTCGGCCGCTTTAAAAAAATTGATAAGCAAGATGGTGCAGCTTGATGGATAAAGCAAAAAACACGGTTCTTATCATAGACGACGACAGGTCGAACATCGCGGCGCTAACCGAAATGTTAAACGCCGAATATAAGGTGCTTGCGGTAAAAGACAGCAAGCTCGCGATAAAAACCGCCGTAAAAAGCATGCCCGACATCATACTTCTCGACATACTTATGCCGGAACCGGACGGCTACGAAGTTATCGCCGGGCTTAAAAACAATGAACTAACCAACGGCATCCCCGTGATATTCATCACGGGGTTAGACGACATGTACTCGGAGCAAAAAGGCCTGCAATCAGGCGGAGCGGATTATATATTTAAGCCGTTCAACTCCGCGAGCGTCAAACTCAGGATCAAAAATCAAATCGCCCTTGTCGAAAGAGTCAAACAGCAAGTTTATTTTCAAAATTTAAGCGACATGCTGTCTGAAATCACAAAATCTCACACCGTAAATTCTGACACGCTCGACGCCGCAGCTTCCGCCATCGCAAAAGCGGGCTGCGCCGCGCTAAAGGCGAGCGTAATCGGCATATGGAAGTTTTCGGAATCACCCTACGTTTTAGAAAATATCGTAAGCTTCAAAGAAACCGACGAAACCGTCACAGTCAGAGAAGATTTAAATTTATTCGGCTTTAACGAATACATCGACAGGCTTAACAGCGAGCGCCTCTTTACCATGGACTGCGCGGGCGAATACAGGCCTGTCATGGGCGACGATTTTTCGGCGTCTGCGCTTGACTCGCCTATATGGGTCAACGGTTCGCTCTTCGGAGTGATATGCGTCGAGCAGGAACGGAGGGGCGCTGAAACATCAAAGCGGCAATGGCTCATTGAAGAGCAGAATTTCGTTTCGTCGCTTGCGGACCTCACCGCGCTTGCGGCCTCCGGTTTTGAACTTCGCAAGTCGCGCGAAAAAACAGAAACGGAAAACCGCGCCAAGGCGTCAATCTTAGCTAACATGAGCCGCGAAATAAGAACGCCCATGAACGCGATCATAGGCGTAACGGATTCCCTTATGCAAACGGCGGACCTTCCGTCCGAAATTGAAGACGGCCTGCATTGGATATATAACTCATGCGACATGCTGCTAGGCATAATAAACGACATATCGGATTTTTCGAGCACCGAAGACGGTAAGCTCGACATCATGCCGGCCAGGTATAAGGTCGCGGATCTTTTAAACGACGCAGTCAAGCAAAACATGATGCGCATTTACGGCAAGCCGATCGAATTCGACATTCAAATCGACGAAAATATACCGTCCAACCTGATTGGCGACGTGCTCCGTATAAAACAAATATTAAACAACCTGTTGTCAAACGCGTTTAAATTTACAGAAAACGGCAAGGTTTCGCTCACAGCCGTATCGGAAACGCTGCCCAACGAAGACGGAGTCACTCTTATTTTAGTCGTCCGCGATACCGGCTGCGGCATGACCGAGCAGCAAATAAAAAATATTTTTTCGGACAGGCAGG
>WRDG01000275.1 GCA_009783525.1 Defluviitaleaceae bacterium
ACCGCATAGACGGCAACAACGTCGATATAGAAACCGAAATGGTCAAGCTTTACCAAAACTCGATCAAGTACGACACGATGATAAACAGCCTCATCAGCAACAGCAAACGGTTTAACCTCGCGCTTACGGGCAGATAAAACCCGTCCGCGCTTATTTTTGTCTGTTTACTCCCATCCGAAAGAAGGTTTGTGGATGTCATTTTTTTCCGCTCTTCACACAAGCGCGTCCGGCTTAACCGCACAGCGGCTCCGCATGGACGTCATTTCGCAAAACGTCGCCAACGTCAGCACGACCCGCACGGCCGGCGGCGGCCCGTACAAACGCAAGACCGTCATCTTCCAGGAGATCAAAGACCAAAGCCCGTTCGCAAAAGTGCTTGACGATTTTTTAAACCGCGGCAGGCAGGGCAAGGGCGTCAGAGTACAAAAAGTTGTGGAGGATCAATTCCCGGGCCCCAAGGTGTACGACCCGTCGCATCCCGACGCGGACGCCGAGGGCTACGTGACCATGCCGAACGTAAACATAGTAGAAGAAATGGTCAACATGATTTCGGCGAGCCGTTCTTACGAGGCGAACGTCACGGCCATAAACAACACAAAGGCAATGATAGCAAAAACACTCGAAATCGGAAGATAATCCGCGGGTATTGGAGGCAGTGCAGTGACGGTAAACGAAATGGTCAACCTTGTTTCGAGCGTTCCTTACGAGCGCGTCCGCAGGTTCAATCCCGAAGAGGTAACGGAACCGGCCGGGACGCAAAAAAAGGTTTTCGGCGAATTTTTACAGGCTGCGTTCGAAACCGTAAACGAAGTTAACGCTTTTCAGTTTGCGGCGGAAGAAGCGCAGCTTAATTTCGCAACCGGCAGGGACGACAATGTGCTGACGGTTTTGCTTGCGCAAGAAAAGGCGTTCGCAACTTTAAACTTTACTGTGCAGGTCACAAATAAGATTATAGAATCCTACCGCGAAATTATGCGGATGCAGGTATAAGGCAGCACGACGCATAAATTGTTATACATAAAATTGCGCGCTTTAGTCGGCAAACCGAGGTGAGTAGATGCCGGAACAGCTAATGAGAGTTTATCAGCCCGTCAAAGATAAATGGGATGCCTTGACCCAACAGCAAAAACGCCGGGTAGCGGGGACAATATTAATTGTTCTCGTCGCATTGATTTTATCTGTGGTATTTTTGACACGTACAAAATACGTCACCATGTTTAAAAACCGAACGGCTGTAGAAATAGGCGAAGTGGCAAACGCACTGGGCGAGGCCGGGATCAAATACAAGATTATAAACAGCAGCACGGGCATAGCGGTTGACGAAAAACAGTTGAACAGAGCCCGCATAGAAATAGAAACTCGAAACGCCTTGAACGATTCGATGTTCACGTATGAAGACGCGTTAAAATACAGCGGCATGGGCACTACGGAGTCGCAAAAGCGGACGATGGAGCGCAGGGCGGCGCAAACCGATTTAAGCAACCTGCTCTCCGGGATGTTTGACGGCGTGACGGCAGCCCGCGTCACGCTCGTCCTGCCAAACGAAAACAGTTTTATGCGCGGGCAGGGCACGGCCTCCGCCTCCGTTATAATCAACACGTCAAGGCGGCTCGACAGGAGCGACGGCGAAGCGATAGCGCGCATCGTATGCAGGAGCGTAGAAGGCCTCGACATGGAACGCATAGAGGTTACCGACCAAAACTTCAACACGATATATTCCGGCATGAACAGCGACAACGACTCGGCTATGTCCGTTCAGGATTTTCAGGACAGAGATAAGCGCGATATAGTCAGAAGCGTAAGCGCGCTGTTCGGCATGGCGTTCGACGACGTGCAGGTAGCCGCAAACCTGCGTTACAGCAACGAGTACACGTCCACATATTTAAAGGAGCTGCGGCCTCCGGTTCAAGGCGAAACGAGGGGCGTGCCGCTGCACGAATACAGCCGCAGCATGAGCGCGGAAGGAATAAACCTTGGGGACGAGCCGGGGCTCGGCTCAAACGACCAAGTCGCCCCCACATACGAAACAGGCGACAACACCCATTCGTCTGCGCGGTCAAACGAGCGCGAAATTGATTACGGCTACGACGAATTTATTACCGAAACCGAAACGCGCCCGGACAGTTACCTGCGCGACGAGTCTTCAATATCCGTCACGGTCACCAACGTAAAAACCTTCGACCAAAAAGCGATGCGGGAAGCAAACCGATCCTTCTCGCAAGCGGATTGGGAGCAGTTTAAAAGGGAAACGCCGAGCGTCGTCTTTGTAGACGACCCGGCTATGATCGCAACGATGGCGCTCGCGGTGGCAAACGCCACCGGCATAGCGTCGGTTAGCCTCATTGTGCAGGAAGTAAACGAATTTATCGACCACATCAAGCCCCCGGCGGACATACAGACGATAATCATGTTCGTCATACTTGCGCTGCTCATATTGATGCTCGCCTACATGCTTATACGCCGCATGCAGCCCGCAGAAGAAGAGGAAGAGATCGAACCCGAGCTATCTGTGGAAGACCTGCTCGTAAGCACCCAGCTCGAAGAAGCGAAAGACGAAGAAGCCAAGCTGCTTGAAGAAATCGACTATTCAAAAGAATCCGAGGTTAAAAAGCAGATAGAAAAGTTTGTGAACGAAAAACCGGAAGCGGTGGCTCAGTTGCTGCGCAACTGGCTCAACAGTGAAGAATGGGCGTAGAAGCAATAAAAATTTTGCAAACAAAATAAACTGGTTTGGCATTAAAAGCCAAACCAGTTTTACATTTTAAAAAATGTAATTTGTGTCGAAGGATGTGTACAGTGTACTAAAAAAGTTAATACCGTATAATGAATATATTGAAACAGAAAAAATAACCAAAAAAATAAACTTGATAAAAAATGATACTGGATTTACAATCGTAATGCGACGCAGTACCGGGCGCGTAAAATTTTAACGGAAGATAAAATCGATGAAAAAGCGGGTTAAGCATTTATTCTATGCTTTTTTGATTTCTGTTTGTGTAACGATGTTGTTTGTAGCAAACGTAACAGCAACTGCGCCGTTCCATAATATGCCGGGTGGAGGTGTATGCAACAGCACGCCAAGAGAATACAGGCATTATTATTTGCTTTCTAATTATGCTGTCGAAACTCATCAGTTGTATATTAACAATACATATGTAATATGCGGAAAAACATTTTCGCAGTATGATCATCTTGGCAGATGTGCTTCGTGCAAAGCAGTTTGCGGA
>WRDG01000276.1 GCA_009783525.1 Defluviitaleaceae bacterium
ACAATTTCTTTCGATGAGCCGCATCATCCGTATCTTTGTCCGCAACCTTACAGCGCGATGTACAAGGATTATTTTTTTCCCAAGAGCCCGAACATTTGGGACAGTTTGGAAAATAAACCAGACTATCAGCGTGTATGGGCCGCGGACAGCTTGAAAGAAGATAAGGATGCGCTGCAAATTAGCGAGCCGTATTATTTCGGCTGCAATTCTTACGCGGATCATTTGATCGGCGAAATTGTAAACGCCGCCGAAGCAAACGCTCCAAACGCCATTATTATTTATACATCAGATCACGGCGACTTTTTGCATTCGCATTCATTGGGATGCAAAGGTCCTGCCGCTTACGACGAAATTACCCGTGTGCCGTTCATTGTAGCGGGACGCGGTATCCCGAAAGGATTCGTGTCGGAAAATCCGGTTTCGCACATAAATATAACTCCGACCGTAACGGAATTGATGGGCTTGCCTTTGTCGAAAACATTTGAGGGAAAAAGCATCGCAAGCGAATTACGCGACCCGGACATCCGAACCAATGACCATGTCTTTATCGAATTTGGCAGATATGAGGTTGACCACGACAGTTTCGGCGGATTGCAGCTTATGCGTACAGTTTTCGACGGCAGGTGCAAATTGACCGTAAATTTGTTATCGGGCGACGAGCTTTACGACATGGAAAACGATCCTCACGAAATGGAAAATTTGATTAGCAATGCAAACTATAAATTGATCAGGGATGCGCTTCACGACCGCTTGATAAAACACATGGACGAAACCCGCGATCCGTTCCGCGGATATTATTGGGTTGACAGGCCGTGGCGAACAGACGCGCCGGCTCGTTCGTGGATGAACAGTTCGCATTCGCGGCAGCGTGAAGAAGACGAAAGATACCAAAAACGACTGCTTGACTACGACACGGGTATGCCGATTGAACAGGCGGTCAAACTAAAGCATGACACAGGCATTTCGTTAAAAATAATTCGCGCAGACGGGCAAATATATTAACAATAGGAGTGATTGTAAATGAACGAAGTTCGCTACGAATATATGTATCCGCCGGACTTTAAAGAAGCCGTACGCCGGTGCCCGGTTTTTTTTATCCCGACGGGCTTGCTCGAATGGCACGGCAACCACTTGCCTCTTGGCCAAGACACGCTTAAAGCTTACGGATTATGTTTGACGGCAGCGAAAAAATTAGGCGGCGGGATCGTTTTACCGCCGCAATATTTCGGACGGCCGGGTTTTTCGACATACACGGGCACATTAACTTACACCGAAGAAATGCTTTACCAACTTTTTATCGAGCTTTTCGGCCAATTAAAAAAAGCGGGGGCCAAAGTAATCGTTTTGCTTACCGGCCATTACGGAAACTGCCAGGTTGATTTCATAAAAAAAACCGCAAGCGATTACTCGGAAAAAAATCCGGATGTTTTCATCATCGCTCGCCCCGAGTACGAAGGCGTGTTAATAGACGGGACTGTTCCGGCTGACCATGCGGGAAAATGGGAGACATCGATGTTTTGGGCGATGTACCCCGAATATGTTCGTTGGGAAACATACGAAACAATTATGTCCGACATGAAAATTTACAAAAACGCGCCGCTCGATTATTTTCAAGAAAATGAATTATGGGATTTCGGCGAAGACCTTCGCGAATTATCATCGGTTGCGTTGGGAAAACGAGCAATAGAAGCCATAACCGAAAAACTTGTTATCGACATAAAGGAGGCGCTTCTAAATGCCGACCGAAAATAAAAGACCGCATACAAACATCCCCGCGGATTTTCCGCAGTTTATTGTTCCCGGATTTGAAAATGAAATGCATAATTTACGGGAATTATATTGGACGCATTACGAACGGAGCGGACCCGTTTCGACGTTTGAAGACGATTGGCTTCCGCGTCCGCAGTTGTGGCCTGCGACGGCGCATAATGACCGCATGCACCGCATAAGAGAATTATGGAAAAACAGTCTCGCAAAAAAAGGGATGGACGAAGAAGGGTATGTGTTCACTCACCAGCACCGGTCTATTGCTCATCAGCACGGATGGCCGTTCCCGTTTTGGCAGGAAAATTACCCGGGCACATGGGGTTGTCATTTTAACCTCGACGATATTTCGGATGGCTGGCACGGTACAAGCGTCAAGTCTCAAGACGGTTTTACCTCGCACGGAGTCGAAGACCAAGGCATAATCGACGGACTGTGGACGTTAAGAGCTGCCTCGCCAAACGCTTGGATCGAAACACCTCCTTTATACATAGACCCTGCGCAATGCCCGTTTTTGCAACTAAGATGGAAAGCTGACTTTAACGAAAATATTCAACCTTTCGTGCAATGGAAAACTGAAGACGAAAATTTTTACGGCGACAACCGCCGCATGTACTTCGACCCGGCAAGCGAAGACATGACATTCACGCAAATACCCATGCATAAAAATATTTTTTGGAACGAAACGAAAAAAATAATTCAGTTGCGGATTTGTTTCAACAACCAACATGCCGGAGCGAAAATTTTTATCAGCTCGCTGTTTACAACGTTCGATACGAGGCATACCGTCAATAACGCATATTATATCGCCGCCTGCTCCCATTATTTTTATTGGACGGGCGATTTTTTATTTTTGCGGGAAAATATAAACAGAATGCGCGTTGCTCTGCGTTGGATGATGACCGTATGCAAAGGGCTCGAAGAAAAATGCATCGTCGCTCCGTTTGTGGGTCATGACGGAAGGCCCGGCTACATTATAAACGGAGACGGTAGCAAGACCGTCCGTCCGGCGCAGGGCATCGGCTCTAACTATTGGGATATCATCCCGGCCGGCTACCGTGACGCATACGCGTCGATTCAATATTTCAACGCGCTGCATATCATGGGAAAACTTGAAAACGAAATTAAAACCAAACCGGAATGGAACATACCCGGCGGCGCGATTGCCTTCGACGGAAACGAATTGCTGCGTCACGCCGGCGAAGTGCGTGCTTACGGAACAACAAATTTTTGGAATCCGGCAACGAAAAGGTTCACAACCGGTTACGACGCGGACGGTATGTTCTACGACTACGGTTTCGTGTTCATGAACCTTGAAGCCATGTATTACGGCTTCGCGACCGTAGAACAATGCGGGGAGATTATATCTTGGCTCGATGGCGAACGGGTTGTCGAAGGCGATACATCAAAAGGCGACGATATTTATTTTTGGCGGTTCGGCCCGCGCTC
>WRDG01000277.1 GCA_009783525.1 Defluviitaleaceae bacterium
AAATTTTATTTTTGACGTGATTGAAAAAAATGTAACGCGCCAGGAAGAAATCGCACCGTCCGATATAGATACGGTTTTATGCGTAGGTGGCGGTTTTGAAATGCTTTGGGCACGCGAAGCTGTCGCCAACATATTTTCTCCGGGCAAAATCCAATTCTACAACAACTCAAAAACAGTCATCGCCGAAGGAGCGGCAACTATCGCAGCACATTTACTCGAAGCTTCGGACATATATTCCGTAACTCTCGAGGACAAACACCAATTAAGCGATGACATAGGCTTGCGCGTGACAAACAACGGACGCCTGCGTTTTTTGCCGATAGTCGAACGCAATGCATTTTGGTGGCAAAAACATCAGGAAAAAACAATTATTTATAATGCAGTATGCGACGGCGGCCTGTCGTTGGAATTTGCGGCGCGAAATGCTTCGGACGAAGTGCGGGTTTTGACCGATTTGGTTTTTGACGGGCTGCCCGTACGACCGAAGGGAGCGACAAAAATTGGAATCAAACTTCAGTTCGTATCTGACACCGAAATGAAATTGACGGTGCGTGATTGCGGCTTCGGCGAATTGTTCCCGAAAACAGATTATGAAAAGACAGTTACGATTAACATATAAATACGAATTTAAAGGGGCGTTTCCATGAATTGGGAGGCATATAAAAACGAAATCGAGCAAAAAGGTTCGCTGCCCGAGGATTGGTATATCCTCGGCATCGATCTGGGAACTACAAACTCAGTAATTAGTTATTGGGACAACAGCAACCGGAAACCGGAACCCATCGACATAAGCAACGGGTTCGGTAAAATTCCCCTTCCTTCTGTCGTGCAATACCGAAAGGATGATGACGGCCATCCGGAAGAATGGGTCATCGGCGAAGAAGCATACCGTTCGATGAAAATATATCCCGAAACGACCGTGCGTTCCGTAAAACGCAAAATGGGTACGGATGAATCGATGGCACTCGGAGACGCCGTTTATCTTCCGGAAGATTTGTCCGCGAAAATTTTGTCGGAATTGGTAGGTCATGCGCAAAATTTAAACCCAAAGGCCGAAGTGGCGGGTTTGGTAGTTTCTGTTCCTTACGATTTCGACGATGCGGCAAAAAAAGCGACAATGCGCGCCTGCGAACGCGCCGGACTGTCCGATAAATTAATTTGCCTTATCGAAGAACCGAAGGCCGCCGCGCTCGCATATAATTTCAGGCACCAATTGAAACAGGGCGAGCGTATCATGGTTTTCGATTTCGGAGGCGGCACGCTGGACATTACAATTTTTCATGTAACCGAGCGCGACGAAACAAAAATAAAAATCCAGGTTATAAGCATGGGCGGCGAGGCTTTCCACGGCGGCGACAACGTGGACGACGCCCTTCTCGCGCAGTGCTATACATTCATCGAAAACAAAACCGGGCAAACACAAGACCAGATAGCGACCGAAAACCAAGTTGAAATGATTGTCCGCGCCCGCGAAGCAAAAGAACGGCTGTCCGGCGTGAAAACATTCCGTATCCCGTTTACATTCTGCATACCGCCGTTTGTCGAACAGATTACGCGCGATCAATTCCATGCGCTTATCAAACCGTTCATTGAAAAAACGCGAAAACTTGTTTTAAAAGCGCTGCGTGAAACATACACCGGCGGCTTGGTTCCCGACGACATCGACCGCGTGCTTTTAGAAGGCGGATCGTCGCAAATGCCGTGGGTCAAAGAAATGCTTGCGGAAATTTTTAACGGCGAAAACAAAATATATACATCAGAGCGGCCGGCACTCGACATATCTCTTGGCGCTACATATTACGCCGCGATGAAAATGGGCCTTTTATCTCAGCCCGATGTAGAAAGCGAAAAACTTGTCGTAGAGTTTGAAGTGACCGTTCCGCATGATATAGGGCTTGAAATAGACAACGGCACGCGAAAAAGTTTTTTTACGATGATCCGGAGGGGCGCGTCGTATGCCTTGGCAAAAAAGAGCCATATATTTACGCTCTCAGGGCCGACCTTAGAAGACATGACAAATTTTGATTTAAAAATTATGGAACGGATACATCAGGACGACCCGTATGAATCTTGCAAACTGATAGGAGAAGTTATGGTGTCGGGCCTGCCGGAGCGCCCAAGCGGCAAGACCAAACTAAAGATCACGTTAATGGTCGAAGAAGAAGGCGGACTCGTCAAAGGGAGCATCGAAGACATGGGTTTCGGGTCGGAATACCCACCGCAGGGTTTTAAAGAAAATTTTGATCCGTCGCGTTTTAACAAAACCATTTTAAAATAAAAAACGGGAGGTATATTATGGGTTATTTAGGGATCGACCTCGGGACGACAAATTCTGTCGCGATTATATACAACGACAAAAAGGACAGCCTCGATATCGTGAAAATTGACGGAACGGACGAAATTTTGCCATCCGTCGTCAGTTTTGCAGACGGTGAAGTAAGCGTGGGCAGCGAAGCCAAGGCCGGCGCAATAATTTTTCCTGAAAACACGGTTATATCCGTCAAGCGCATGATGGGCTCCGGCGAAATGATCAATGTCGGCAATTCAATAGAAAAATCTCCCGAACAGGTCAGCGCCGAAATACTAAAAAAATTGAAACACGCCGCCGAAGCTCAGTCTGACGAAACCTTCGATGAAGTGGTAATCACCCACCCCGCTTATTACAACGACCGTCAAATATTTGCGACTAAAGAAGCCGGACTTCTTGCGGGCTTCAGGAACGTATATTTATTAAGCGAGCCTCTGTCTGCGGCTATCGAATACGGTTACAGGCAATCATACGCGCAAACGCTTTTGGTTTATGATTTGGGCGGCGGAACGTTCGACGCATGCGTGCTTTCGGTTTCGCAGGACGAAAACGGACAAGAAATTTTCCAAGAGCTTTCTGATGTGGGCGATATGCATCTTGGCGGCGACGATTTCGACGCCGAGTTGATCCGTTGGATGAAAGCCAAATTTTTTGACGAAAACAATATCGACCTCGACACATTGGACAATGCAGAACGCAAACGGGTTATGCAAAAATTAAAACAGGAAGCAGAGCAGACAAAAAAGAAACTTTCCGGAACAAATAAAGCCACTGTCCGGATAAATCCCCTCGTAATAATAGACGGCGTGCCAAAAAATCTGTCAGCGGAAATTACACGCGAAGAATTCGAATCGATGATAAGAAAATATGTCGACCGCAGCCGCGA
>WRDG01000278.1 GCA_009783525.1 Defluviitaleaceae bacterium
CGGCGAAACTGTTTAAATCCCTATTTGATAAAGCGCTCGAATATTCAAACATGCTGTCGTTTTGCGCAGCTCCCCACCCGTCCGAAACGTACGCGCTTCTTGGCTGCTGGCTGCAGGCGGAAAAAGCAACGACGAGAGCCGCCAATAATAAAACAAGCGTTGCTTTATTTTTCATGAATATTCTCCTCACATGCGTTTCTTGTTCAGCGCCTTTTTTTTGTCCAACCGATAAATAATAAAAACGACCGCCGTGCTTATTGCCGCAAAAACAAACAGCGGCAGCACCGCAGCCGCCAAAAAAACCAATGCGTTTTCAAAAAACCACGCCGTACCGTTTGCCGATGAAATAAAACTTTCGCGGATGCGCGTCGCAAACGTAGCAGAAGGAAATACTTTGGGCGGCGGCGGATTTTCTTTGACGGTAATATATATAAACGGCATTGCCGCGTCGGAATACAACCCGTTGAGCTCGCCGCGCATGTAGTCGCGCTCGGCGCTCACTTGCCCGAGGCGGCTTTCTACCGCCGTTAAAACGTCGATAGTCAAACTTTTTGCCAACAGATCAGACAGACGGTTAATTTCTGTTTCTTTAGCGCTTAGCATCGATTGCAAATCGTTTACGCGCGGTGTTAAACGGCCTGCCGATTCCGTTTCCGACAAAACTTCGCCAAGCAGTCTCAGCCCGTTTTTAACTCCTTCGTACTGTTCGGCTTCCACGCGCCTTTCTTGCGTGCCGTAAGGCACGGACCAATAATTTGCTTCGAAAGATGAAAAACTTGTCATCGAGTAGCCGTTTAGCCCGTTGATAAAATCTAAAGCTTCCTGCAGATTATCAACTAATATTTCGATCCGAAACGAAAGCCTTATATAATCCGCGCCCGTTCTGCCGGCAGGCAAACCGAAAGCGACGGCGGAATTAATCGGATTATTATGCGCTGACTCATGCGCTTCATTTTCCGCTTCGCCGTGAAGATGTTCCGCCCGGTCGGACAATAACGAATTATGCGGCAAAGTCTGCGAAGCATTATTTGACGCCGAATTGCGCTGCGTTAAAAACGATATGCCCACGGCTAACGCGCAGACAATAAAAAAGCAGGCGCATGCACCCGCAGCGGAATAGCAAATGGGACGTATGCGGCGCCAAAAAACCGCGGACGGTTTTTCGTTAATGCGGCGCATAACATTTTCATGAAAATCTTGCGGAAGCGGCTCTTCCGGCAAATTATGCAAATCGGAAAAAAAAGCGCAGTATTTTTCAAACTCAGCACGGCACTTTTCACATGAATCAAAATGCGCTTGCAAATTTTTGTGTTCGTCAGCGTCAGCCTCGCCGTCGAAACAAACCGAAAACAACAGGTAAGCTTCTTCGCACGAAACATTTTGCGCCGCAACCTCCGCTTTTTTTTCCGTGTCGGGATTGTCCATACTTACGACCCCCAAAAAAAATGTAATTAAATTGTAAAACGAAATAAAGCATAAGAAGTTCCGTTACAGTTTATTTATTTTTCAATATTTCACGCAACGCCCGCCGCGCGCGGGAGAGCCTCGACTTTATCGTATTTACCGGCACTTGAGCGGTTTGCGCCATTTCTCTGTACGAAAGCCCGTATATGTCGCGCAGCATTACCGCCGTCCTTTGGTCTTCCGGCAATGATTTAAACGCGTCCATTATTTCGCGCGTGTGCTCGTTTGTAATCGCGGTTTCTTCCGCCGACTCGACCTTGACTATGATATCGTCTGCCGATACCGAAACAGCGGGTCTTACTTTTCGTTTGCGCAGCTCGTCTATGCAAGTATTGACTGTAACGGCAACAACCCAGCCGCGCAAAGCGTCCGGGTTGTTTATTTTTTCGGGCGGCAAAATAACCGTCATAATATTTTTAAAAAGTTTGATGGCGGCTTCCTGCGCCATATCGTTTGCGTCTTCACGGTTGTTTACGTAACGGTACGCCATGTTGTAAATGAGGCGGCCGTATTTGTCTATCAATAAACTGAAAACGTCCCTGTTTCCCGCCGCACGTTCCGCTTGAATATATTTCAGCATCTCGAAATCCGTAGCGAACATTGCAGCCTCCACTGTTTATTTATACAAACATATTAACACATCGGCAAAAATTTGTGAAAGAAGATAAAAAAAACAGGACTGTTTAACAGTCCTGCTGTTTATGTGTCCGACAGGAATCGAACCTGCGGCCTTTCGGTCCGGAGCCGAACGCTCTATCCCCTGAGCTACGGACACAGCTAAGTAAAATAAATTTACGGCCAATATGTTTCGAACGTTATCTGTAATATGACAATGTCTTCGAGCGGTTTGTCGGATTGATCTGTTTCGGCTGCGGCGATCGCGTCTACAATTTCCATCCCTTCGATCACATGACCGAACACTGTATGCCCGTCGCTGTTCATCAGCAAATCCAAATGCGGCGTGCCGCCGTCGTTTATATATTTATCGAGAACTTCTTCCGGAAAGATCTCTCTGCCGTAAATAGGCCGCCCTTCGCCTGTCCGAGCCAATTCTTCGTCCACCATATCGTATAGTGATTCGAAATATTCTTTAAAATTGGCGTTCAAATTTTTATTTTGGACGATAAAAAATTGGCTGCCGTTGGTATCGGGCCCGGCGTGAGCCATTGACAGAGCTCCCCTGAAATGACGCAGCCTGATGTCAAGCTCGGTGCCGAAGCCTCGCTGCCAAATACTTTCGCCGCCTCTGCCGGTACCCGTAGGGTCTCCGCTTTGAATCATGAAATCGTTTAATACACGATGGAAAATTACGTTGTCATAATAGCCCGCTTTTGCATGGGTAATAAAATTTTCAACGGCAACAGGCGCACACTGCGGAAAAAAACGTATTTTTATATTGCCCGCGGTGGTATGAATTGTCGCAAGCTCTTCGCCCGCGGTGAGCGGCTCAAATTGCAATAAAACGAGCTTGGCTTGCCTTACAGGTTCTTGCGGCTCTTCCGCTTTGCCGCATGAGCAAATAAAAGTGACGCATAATAAAAATGTCGCGCCTTTAAATATTTTTTTAAGCAATGAATTTTACCTCCGGCATTTTGCTGCACATTCATTCTAACATGAATTCCTTTTTTTTCAATATTCTTGTGTTGCCGCAATGCAGAAAAATTTACTTAACATTTTTTTACAACTTTTATTAAA
>WRDG01000279.1 GCA_009783525.1 Defluviitaleaceae bacterium
AACCAACACAACACGCAAATTCGGCGGCACGGGGCTGGGGCTTGCGATATCCAAACGCATAGTAGAAATGATGGACGGAGATATATGGGTCGAGTCGGAACCCGAAATAGGCAGCAAATTTACATTTACGGTAAACCTCGAAAGAAACGCCAACATTGTGCAAAAACGGATGTTGTCAGACAACGTTAACTGGACCAACATCCGAATTTTTGTCGTGGACGACGACCCGGAGATCAGAAATTTTTTTACCGAAACGGCGGACATATTAAACATAAGCTGCACCGTCGCCTCAAGCGGCGAAGAAGCCATGAAGTTTTTATCCGAAGACCATAACTACGACGTATACCTTATGGATTGGAAACTGCCGGGCATCGACGGCATCGAACTCGCGCAAAAAATTCAAGGCGAAACAGCCGAAAAGCCGATCGTCATTCTGTTTTCGTCTTCGGATTGGAACGCCTTGAAGGATGAAGCCGAAGCCGCCGGCATTCAAAAGTTTTTATCCAAACCGCTGTTCCATTCGGACATTGTCGACTTGATAAACACGCTTATGGGCGTACAAAAAGACACCGAAAAAACCTACGCGGAAAATGAAACCGAAGATTTCGGCGGGCATACCATATTAATTGCGGAAGATGTGGAGATAAACCGCGAAATAGTTCTCGCCCTTCTTGAGCCGACGAACTTAACCATCGAGTGCGCCGAAAACGGTTCGATCGCTTTTAAAATGTTCGAGGCAAACCCCGATAAATACGAAATGATATTTATGGACGTGCAAATGCCCGAAACCGACGGTTACGAAGCGACAAAAATGATACGGGCGCACGAAGCAAAAAACAATGCGAACGGAAAAAAGATACCGATTGTGGCAATGACTGCAAACGTTTTTAAAGAAGACGTCGAAAATTGTCTCGCCGCAGGAATGAACAACCACATAGGCAAGCCTATAAACTTCGAAGAATTGATGGGGCAGCTGAAGCATTATCTGCTCGGCAAAACTCACGAAAAAAATAAGGGAGTGCGTCCATGAACGGTAAAGATCAGCAACGCGAAAAATTGTACGGTCTGCTCGGCGACCTGCCCGACCGAAACAGACCTGTATCGGCGGAAACGTTGAGCTCGACGGAACACAACGGCTATATATTGGAAAAATTGCGTTTGGATTTGAACGGAACGGAGGACGTTCCCGCATATTTCGTAAAACCAAAAAACAGCGCGGGAAAAATCCCGGCTGTTTTATTTTGCCATTCGCACGGCGGCCAGTATCTGTTAGGGAAAAATGAAATGCTTTTGGGTAACCCCTCTTACCTGGTCGAACCCGAGCACGCCAAGTCGCTGACGGACAACGGCTACGCCGCTTTGTGCATCGACTACTGGCTGTTCGGTGAGCGGGCGGGCGCATCGGAAAACGATTTTTTTAAGGAGACGCTTTGGGATGGCCGGGTACTGTGGGGCATGATGGTGTACGACCAGCTTCGCGCGCTCGACTATCTCTGCGGGCGGCCTGACGTCGACGCTTCGCGCATAGGCGTGACGGGGCTGTCTATGGGCAGCACAATGTCATGGTGGCTTGCCGCGCTCGACGAACGCTTTAAGGTTTGCATAGACCTCTGCTGCATGACGGATTTCCATACGCTCATCGAAAAGAACGGACTGCATGGGCATGGCATTTATTATTACGTGCCGCGCCTTTTAAAATATTTTTCTTCGTCCGACATAAACGCGCTTATCGCGCCGCGCCCGCACCTGTCGTTAAACGGCGTGCTGGACAACCTCACGCCAGACGAGGGCCTATACATAATAGACGAAAACATGAAGAAGGTTTACGCAAAAGAAAACGCGCCCGATGCGTGGCAAATGATACGTTATCCCGTAGGGCATGTGGAGACGCCGGACATGCGCGTAAAAGAAATGGAATTTTTTAAAAAATGGCTTTAAAAATAAACGGAAGGCGCGCACGTTTTTGCATAAGCCGAATGTGACGCGAACGGTAAAATTATGAAACTGTCGATAAACACATGGTCGTTCAATTCCGGGACGATAAAAGAAAAAATGGCGCTCGCGAAACGCGCGGAGTTCGACGGAATAGAGTTGACGTTAAACGAAACGGGCGAGCTCGGTCTTGACGCAAGCGACGCCGAGCTTGCGTCGTATAAAAACTACGCCGGCGAAATAGGACTTCCTATTCATTGCCTCGCCACGGGGCTGTACTGGCCGTATCCGTTTTCGTCAGGCGACGCGGCCGTGCGGGACAAGGCCGTGTCAATCGCGCTAACGCAGCTTAAATTCGCCAAGGCGCTTGGAGCGGACGCGATACTCGTGGTGCCGGGTGCGGTAGGCGTTGACTTTCTGCAAGGCGGCGGCACCGTTTCGTACGAAATTGCGTACGACCGCGCCCTCGAAGGCATGAACAAAATAAAAAAAACCGCGGAAGAATTGAAAATTTCCGTCGGCATTGAAAACGTATGGAACAAATTTTTGCTGTCGCCGCTCGAAATGCGCGATTTTATCGACAAAATAAACAGCCCGTATGCCCGCGCATATTTTGACGTCGGAAACATATTGGCGTACGGCTATCCGGAGCAGTGGATAAAAATTTTGGGCAGCCGTATATGCAAGGTCCACGTCAAAGATTATAAGCGCGGTTCGCACGACTTCGTAGACCTGCTCGCGGGCGACGTCGACTGGCCCGCGGTAAACGCCGCCTTAAAAGAAACAGGATACGACGGCTGGGTGACGGCGGAGATGGGCTGCTACAGATATTTTAACGAGCAGATGGTTTACCGCACCGCCGCCGCCATGAAAGAAATATTTATTTAATTTATTTATTTTATTTATTTTATTTATTTTATTTATTTTTTTTGCTTTCTATAAGTTCGTCCGCGATCTTTTTCGCTTTTTCCCTGCCCTTGTCGAAGTTGTTGACCGTTATGTCAACTATTTTCGCAATTTGCAGCATGTCGGCCTCGTTATATCCGCATGTGGTCACTGCGGGTGTTCCGAGCCTGATGCCGCTTGTGTAGTACGGTTTTTGCGGGTCGAACGGAATCGCCGCGCGGCTGCAGACGACGCCCACCTTTTCGAGCCGCTTTTGAACTTCAAGTCCGGTCAAGCCGGTTTTTTGAAGGTCTACCACCATCAAGT
>WRDG01000280.1 GCA_009783525.1 Defluviitaleaceae bacterium
AATTCCATATTGTCTTTAGTGTCACTGCACTATAAGCATGATTTGCCCGGTCAGCCTTATGATCCCGAATGGTATCCCCACGGTATACACACTATGTATTTGTTTATTTTAAATGAAAACGGGCTGTCTGCGGATGTACACTATAAAGACTACATCGAAAATTTTTATCAATAAAGTAACAGAGTTTACGCACAAAAATATCCAAACGAAAATGTATTTGAAAACAACGGCCGCTGCTGCATAAAACAGCGGCTTTTTTTTGTTGCATTCGCTGTTCACATTTGCAGTTCGTTAACAAAAGCAACTGTATTTTTGCATTGTTATAAATGCAATTCATAAAAAATCGTATTTATTTAATTTTTTTATTGTTTATAATGGCAGCAACAACATACAAAGGGTTGCTCATGAAAAAATACATTTCCAAATCGCCGTGGATACTGCATTACGACGGGTCGAGCTGCAACGGCTGCGACATCGAGGTGCTTGCGTGCCTCACGCCGCTGTTTGACGTCGAGCGGTTCGGGGCGGTAAATACCGGCAACCCGAAGCACGCAGACGTGCTTCTTGTCACGGGCGGCATAAACGCGCAAAACCTGCCGGTTGTAAGGCAGCTTTACGAGCAGATGCCGAACCCGAAGCTTGTGATAGCAATAGGCGCGTGCGCATGCACCGGCGGAATATTTAAAGACTGTTACAACATATTGGGCGGCGCGGAAGAAGCGGTGCCTGTGGATTATTTCGTGCCCGGGTGCGCGGCGCGGCCCGAGGCGATAATCGACGGCGTGGTAAAAGCATTGGGGGCCTTTAAATGAAAGTGACCCAAGAATTTACGGATATACAGCAAATGGATTTGCTTAACAAAACGCTCGACATGAAAAACGCGGGCTATCGCCTGGCGCAGATTTGCGCGAGCCGCGACACTGCGGGATGTTTTGTTTTGCTTTATACGTTCGAAAAGGACGGATGCCTTGTTTCGCTCAGGTTTATAAACGGCGGCGAACCGATAGAGAGCATCGGATGGCTGTACGGCTACGCTTTTTTATACGAAAACGAAATGAAGGATCTGTTCGGTATGAAGGTAATCAACATGAATATGGATTTCGGCGGCAGGTTTTATCAGACGGCACAGCCCGCTCCGTTTACCTGCGGTAAAAACGAGGGGGCGGAAATGGATGGGTAAGCGCACGGTAATGCCGTTCGGCCCGCAGCATCCGGTTCTGCCTGAGCCAATCCATTTGGATTTGGTGCTTGAGGACGAAATCGTAAAAGAAGCTGTGCCTTCGATCGGGTTCGTACACAGGGGTTTGGAAAAACTTGTGGAGAAAAAGGATTTTATGGAATATGTTTACGTCGCGGAGCGCATTTGCGGGATTTGCAGCTTTATGCACGGCATGGGCTATTGCATGGCGGTCGAGCAGGTTATGGGCATCGAGGTTCCCAAACGCGCCGTTTTTTTGCGTACGGTTTGGGCGGAGCTTTCGCGGGTGCACAGCCATTTGCTTTGGATGGGGCTTATGGCAGACGCAATAGGCTTTGAAAGCCTGTTCATGCACAGTTGGCGGCTGCGCGAGTATGTGCTCGATATGTTCGATATGACCACGGGCGGCCGCGTTATATTTTCGGCTTGTAAAATAGGCGGTGTACGCCGCGACATCGACGCGGAAAAAATGAAGCGGTTTTTGGACGCGCTCGGCAAGGTGGAAGACGGTTTGCACGAAATCGCAGGCACTTTTGCGGCGGATCATTCGATAAGCCACAGACTGACCGGGCTCGGCGTTTTAACAAAGGCCGAAGCGGAAGACTTGGGCGCGCTCGGGCCCGTGGCGCGCGCGTCGGGCATCGGGTTTGACGCGAGGACGCACGGGTATGCGGCCTACGGCGATTTAAAAGTCAACGTGCAAACGGAACAATCCGGCGACTGCATGGCCCGCGCCTCGGTGCGGATCCGCGAGCTGTACGAGGCGATACGGCTCATACGCTTGTGCGCGGAAATCATGCCGGACGGCCCGACGGAAACAAAGGTGACGGGCAACCCGAACGGCGAATCATTTGCGCGCCTTGAACAGCCGAGGGGCGAGGTGCTCTATTATGTCAAAGGCGGCGGCGGCAAATTTTTGGAACGCATGCGCTGCAGGACACCGACGTTCGCGAACCTGCCCGCGCTGCTTGAGATGCTTAAGGGCGCGGAGCTTGCGGACGTGCCCGTGCTGATATTAACAATCGACCCGTGCATCAGCTGCACTGAAAGATAAAAGCAGAACGGTATATAAATGATATGAAAGGGGCGTTCGTTCCCGGCTGCGGCCCGGATACGGCGCGGGCAAAATTTATGGCATACCTGCCTTTTTTAAAACCGGTAATAAAGAGCTTTTTCAAAAAACCGGCGACGCAGAGCTATCCTTTCGCGCCGATGCCTAAGGACGACCTTGTGCGCGGCCATGTAGAGATCGACGCCGAGTCTTGCATTTTTTGCGGCATATGCGCGCGCAAATGCCCTACCGCGGCAATCGCAACGGACAAAAACGAAAAGAGCTGGACGATAAGTCGCTTCGCGTGCATCGTATGCAGCGCGTGCTGCGAGGCCTGCCCAAAAAAATGCCTTTTCATGAAAAAGGAGCTTACTCCCGCGTCGGAGGTAAAAACGGTTGACGTTGCAATAAAAAATGCATGAGTATTCCTACGCGGACCATGTTTTTCAAACCGCGGTGCGCTTCGCCTGCGGAAAAAAGGTTGAAAAAATTTCGCTCGCAGTTGGGGAAGCGGCAGGCGTTTCGCCGGAAATACTAAAAACCTATTTCGCGTTGATCGCGGAGGGGACGGAATGCGGCGGAGCCGAGCTCGAAATCGAAACGGTAAAGCCCATGTTAAAATGCGGATCATGCGGAAAACATTTTGTCAGGAAGCCGTTTTCGTTCGCGTGCGTTTGCGGCGGCGACGGCCGGCCGACCGATGTGGGGCGCGGATTTTTAATCAAGCATATCGAAACGGCGGGTGGTCAGCATTAACATAAGCATTATGGATTCGTTTGAACAGTTAAACTCGCGGGCGGCGGCGGAATGGAACGCGCACCTGACCGGGCGCGGCATATTTTGCGTCAATGTACTGGGCGCGCCGGGCGCGGGCAAGACCGCA
>WRDG01000281.1 GCA_009783525.1 Defluviitaleaceae bacterium
AACGGCACGGCTGACGCGCAATCCAACGCGCGGTTCGGTCATATCGCTTTGCTGACCGACGATGTGGACGGCGATTATGAAAAAGCATTGAAATGGGGCGCGGCCGACCAAATGAAACCCGCGGACGCAGAAATAAAAGGCGACGCAGAGACGATAAAAGTCCGCATCGCTTTTGTAAAAGGCCCAGACAACGAGTCGGTAGAATTTTTTAAGGTTTTATAAACGTATATCACGATTATAAACAATATTTCCGCCGACAAACGTTGCTTCTATCCGGCATTTCATTTTTTTTCCGTCGAGCGGCGAGTATTTCGCCTTGGAAACAAAAGCGGAAGCATCGACAATATTTTCGGCATCCGTGTTTACGATGACGATGTCTCCGTCATAACCTACATCCAATCTGCCTTTTTTGCTCATTTGTAAAATTTTTGCGGGATTTTCGCTCATTTTTCCCGCGAGGTCTTCAACGGACAAGACATTATCGGTAACGAGCGCGGTATAAGCGGCGGCAAACGCCGTTTCCAACGCCGATACCCCGAATGAGGCTCTGTCGAACTCAACTTTTTTGCTTTCTGCTGTATCGGGCATATGGCCGCTCGAAACAGCATCGATCGTGCCGTCCGCCAAACCTTCAATCAATGCCTCCGCATCGCATAAAGTTCGAAGCGGAGGCATTACCTTTGCATAAGTATTGTAACTGTCAACAGCATCTTCCGTTAGAATGAAATAATGCGGGCATGTGTCGCATGTCACGTTAATCCCGTTTCGCTTTGCCGTTCGTATCAACTCAACCGAACCGCGTGTACTGACCATCGCAATGTGAACACGGGCGTTGGTGTGTCCCGCCAATATTATATTCCGCGCTACAATCGTTTCTTCGGCTTCATATGGAATCCCTTTTAAGCCTATCCTTACTGACATTGCGCCTTTATTTATCACCCCGCCGTCAGAAAGCGAAGAGTCATTGCATATTGTAATCAACGGTACGTCAAACATCCTCGAATATGTCAAAGCGTTGCGCAGCAGGACGGCGCTTTCGGTTTTATCACCGTTGTTTACTACCGCGCGGATTCCCGCTTTTACCATTTCGCCGATGTCCGATAATTTTTCGCCATTCCCGCCAAGAGTCAAACTTCCGTACGGATATATGTTTATCGATGATATTTCCTGCGACCGGGTCAATATGTAGTTAACTTCCGTTTTATTATCCACCACCGGTTTCGTTACAGGCATACATGTTATTGATGTGAACCCGCCCCGTGCTGCAGCCGCCGACGCAGATCGTATGTCTTCGCGTTGTTCGTAACCCGGTTCGCAAATATGGCAGTGCATGTCGATTAACCCGGGAAGAGCCGTACAGCCTTTTGCATCGAAAACATTAATTTCCGTCGCGGTTTGCTCGGGCGAAATTTTTTCTATTAAGCCGTTTTTTATTAATATATCTTGTATTTAGCCTTTTATCTCTGCATTTTTTATCAGTAAGCTTTTCATAAACCAACCTCTTTTTTAAAATATTATATAATTTTTTATAATGTTTTGTAAATGGAAAAATTATTTTTTCATCATTGAAGCATTTGTATACATATGCTATATTCCAAATCAAAATTACTGATTGAATAAATTTTACGAAAAAAATAAATTTTTTAAGCGTAATTTCATTATTCATATATCAGTATTTTTTTATTAATAATAACGGAGGATTAAAATGAAAAAGAAAATTTTATGCCTTGTTGTGAGTCTGCTCTTGTTCGTGCCTGCTTTATCAATCTTGGCAGATTTTGGCGAAGGGCCGCCCGCATGGCTGCCGGATTACGATTACCGTATTTGGTTGAACGGCTTTTATTTAACCGGCGATGTTTCACCGGTTGAAACCGATGAGTACATTTTGCTTCCGATGCGAACCCTTCTTGAAGCGGATGGAATGGTAGTCACTTATGATAATAAAGGTCACTGCGCAAAAATAGAAGATATTTCCGGCGAAATTTTTATTTTGGATTTGTCGAACGGAAATGTTAACGGCCAAACATTTGATGTAAGGATTGTCGATGACAGGACGCTTGCCGAACCGGATTTTTTTAGTTTTATAGGAAACTTCACATTTGCCGTAGACGAATACACACGGACGGTTGTCGCAGATTCAAACAGAGCTGCTTACGGAAAAGTCTTGCCATACGATTTGGGAATGGGCGAAATTGTCGAGCGCTACGGTAACTGGATCGTGCCCTACCAACTGCAAGGCGCGATGGTCGTCCCGGCAAAAATGCATTGCCCGGTTGTGATCATCGTTCACGGATGCCATTCGATACAGACTGCGGCTCAGAGCCGATATGACATCGGATTTAGTTATTTGATGCGCGAACTTGCCGACCAGGGATATGCGGTTTTCAGTTTAAACATGAATATGCAATTTTCTTTCGAAAACGGTGAACCCAACGAATACGGAAGAAGCAAAAAAATTTTTAACGATCATTTAAGCAAGATCATTAATGCCAACTCGGGTGCATCGGAAGGTTTTCCGATTCGATTCGGCGGAAGGCTCGACCTCGAAAATGTTACCCTGATAGGACACTCAAGAAACGGCCATGCTATTTTTTGGCTCGCAGAAGAAGCAAAAAAACTCGGCGTTAACGTAAACGGATTGTTTGCGTTCGCTCCGGCGATCACATTTGTTGTTGATGATCCTTACCCTGACATTCCCACCGTCATCATGCTTCCTTTCCAAGACGGCGACGTCCGCGCGATGGACGGGCAAAAAATTTACAATGAAATATTTGAGCTCGACCGACAAACCGACACACATCTCGCTTATATGTACGGCGGCAATCACGCGGCTTTTAACGAAGCGTTGCTTCGCCAGGACAACCGCAACGAAAATCCAATTACAAACCCGAAAATACAACGCGGCGTTTATACCGAATATGTTTCCGATTTTTTACGAATGATTAACTCGGACGGAAAGCTTGAAGGATTGCCGCATAACAACGAAGGAAATTTTTACGATCAAAAAGGTCTTTTATTATTTAACGGCGGCAAAAAAATATCGCTTCATATCGACACTGTGGATTTGGACAAAATTTTTATGCGAAACGTAATCGGTTCGTACCGATACCAACTAAATACTGCGGGT
>WRDG01000282.1 GCA_009783525.1 Defluviitaleaceae bacterium
CGCTGTCTCCGTATTTACCGCCGGCATACATCTCGCAGTATAAAAGCTCCCAATTATATTTTTTTTCAATGGGATTGTAGTCAACAGGCGTACCCCTTGCGAAGTCGCGGACTGTTACGGAATCGTCGCGGTGGCGTGTGATTTCGATTCGTTTGCCGTAACCCGCGCGGGCCTCGTCGACAGAATTAGAAATGATTTCGAAAATGGAATGCTGGCAGCCATCGAGACCGTCCGAGCCAAAAATTACCGACGGGCGTTTGCGTACGCGGTCGGCGCCTTTTAAAGAGGTGATGCTTTCGTTGCCGTACGCTTTTTTCAATTTGCACACACCTTAAAAATTTTATAAGAATTTATGTTCGACTCTGTTCGATACAAATCGTACAATAACATTTTGTATATACACTGTAAAGCGCGCCATTAAGCGCAAAATTTTTTGCCGGCTCTTGCAAAAATTTTTTTTTGTGTTATAATCTTAAAAAATTATTATGCAGACATTGAGAGTGGGCGCGCCGCCCACTCTCATGTTTTTAAAGCCCGGAGTGATCGGTTTGGACAAAGACATACCGTTTATCGTATCAAGCAGAGTAACGCCAATTTTGGAAGCGATGGGCATCGAGTTGTACGACATCGAATACAGGCGCGAACGAAGCGGGTTCGTGCTTCGTTTATTCATAGACAAAACCGACGGAGTCGGCTTGGACGATTGTGAAAATGTAAGCCGCGAAGTTGCGGGTATGTTGGACGACGACGACCCAATAGACGTTTCGTATTCACTCGAGGTTTCATCTCCGGGAATAGAACGCAAATTAATAAAAGATCTGCATTATTTGCGTTACACAGGCGAAAAGGTCGAAGTAAAACTTCACAAGCCGGTCGACGGCAAAAAAAAATACGGAGGCAGGCTTGTCTGCCGTGAAAACGGCTGCGTAAAAATTGATTGCGGCGAAGGAAACATAATGGAGTTTGATGTATCAAACGTATCTTCATGCAAGTTGATACATTTTAATTAAGTAAACATTGATCAACTGCAGGACGCATTTGTATATCCTGTTATTCAAACAATGTTTACCACACAAATGGAGGGGGAAGCCGGAAAAATGGATAACGGTTCAGAATTTATCGACGCGTTGTCGCAGATTGCGCGAGAGAAGGGAATTGATAAAAAGGTAATATACGAAGCCATAGAATCGTCTTTAATTTCGGCCTGTAAAAAAAATTACGGCTCTACGGCAAATATCAGAGTAACGATAAACAACGAAGCCGGAAAAATCGAAGTAGCGGCTCTAAAACAAGTTGTCGACGAAGTAACCGACCCGGCTGTTGAAATGACGCTTGCTGAAGCAAAAAAGTTAAACGAAAAATATGAAATAGGCGACACCGCAGAAATACATGTCGCTCCCAAAGATTTCGGGCGCATCAGCGCACAAACGGCCAAGCAGGTTGTTATGCAAAAATTCCGCGAAGCGGAACGAGAAATTCTTTACAACGAATACATAACGAAAGAACGCGACATAGTGACCGGAATTGTCCAACGCCACGACCGTCAAAACGTCATAGTAGGTCTTGGCAGGTTAGAGGCCGTGCTGGCGTTGCCGGAGCAGATGCCGCGCGAAACGTATAATATTCACGACAGGATAAAAGTCTATGTGCTTGAGGTCAAACAAACTAATAAAGGGCCGATTGTGCATGTGTCGCGTACAAATCCGGAATTGGTGAAGCGTTTGTTCGAGCAGGAAGTCCCCGAAATATTCGAAGGCGTGGTCGAAATCGTGTCGATCGCGCGTGAACCGGGCAACCGCAGCAAGCTTGCCGTTTATTCCAAAAATGCAAACGTTGAGCCTGTGGGCGCGTGCGTCGGTCAAAGCGGGTATCGCGTAAACATAATAAGCCAGGAACTAAACGGCGAAAAATTGGACGTTATTCAATGGAGCAGCGAGCCTGAAAAATTTATTTCGGCAGCGCTCAGTCCAAGCAAGGTCGTAATGGTAAAGGTTAATCATAAAGAAATGACCGCAAAAGTTGTCGTGCCTGATCATCAGTTGTCTCTCGCTATAGGCAACAGAGGGCAAAATGCGCGGCTTGCGGCGAAATTAACCGGATGGCGTATCGACATAAGAAGCGAAACTCAAGCATCCGAAACCGGTTTTATTACAGACGAGCAGGAAGATGAAACAACAATCGACAAAGAAAAATATGAAGACCGCGAAAAAGTTTACGACGACGACTATGATGACGACGACTACGACGAAGATTATGACGACGACGATTATGATGACGACGACTACGATGATGACGATGACGATTACGACGATGAAGATGATTATGACGACGACGATTATGATGACGACGATTATGACGATGATTATGACGACGAAGATGAATACGAAGAAGAACCTGAGAATGAGGTGAAATAATGCTTAAGCCGAAAAAAATACCTCTTCGCAGATGCACCGGATGCATGGAAATGAAAGACAAACGCCGGATGATCAGAATTGTGCGGACAGACGAAAACGTATTTTTTTTGGATTTTACCGGAAAAAAATCCGGCCGCGGCGCGTATGTTTGCCCGGATATGGATTGTTTTACCAAAGCATATAAGCAAAAAGGCCTCGAAAAATCATTTAAGCAAGCGGTTCCGCACGAAGTTTACGAACATTTAAAAGAAGAATTGACAAGCAGGTTAAGCAATTAACCGACTAATTATCTTAAGAAAAAGAATAGGTGGTTTAATGGCCAAAATCCGTATACATGAGTTGGCTAAGCAAATGGGATTAACTTCAAAGGAGATCATAAAGAGCCTTAACGACCAAGGGATAATCGTTAACAATCATTTCAGTTCCATTGAAGACCAGCATGTTAACCGAGTAAAAACTGCATTTAAATCCAAACAAGATGCCCAAAGCCAAATCATGCGCGAAGAAATTAAAAAACATGATCCGGTACAGGTCGCAGAAAAAAAACCCGAAGGCGAACGCAGAGACCGTCCCGACAGACCTCCGCGCCCCGAAGGCGAACGCAGAGCCCGCCCCGACAGACCCCCGCGCCCTGAAGGCGAACGCAGAGACCGTCCCGACAGACCACCGCGCCCTGAAGGCGAACGCAGA
>WRDG01000283.1 GCA_009783525.1 Defluviitaleaceae bacterium
ACGAACGCAGTCAATTTAAAAATAAAGACCGCGCAATGAAAATGCTTAAAGCAAAATTATTTTTGCTGCAACGCGAAGAACAGCAGCAAAAGTTGGCGGGCATAAGAGGCGAAATAAAAGACATAGCCTGGGGGAGCCAAATACGTTCGTACGTGTTTCATCCGTACAGCATGGTCAAGGATCACCGCACTAACGCAGAAACAGGCAATGTGCAAGCCGTTATGGACGGAAGCCTCGATATGTTCATGAACTCGTATTTGCTTTGGAGAATTAAATCGGAAAACGAATCCGCCGAAGATGCCAGATAAAAAACCATGCGCGAAATAATTATTTCCGAAAAAGATTCAAACAGGCGGCTTGACAAATTTTTAACAAGTTATTTAAATGCGGCGCCTTATTCACTCGTTAACAAATGGCTTCGGAAAAAAAGGATAAAGTTAAACGGTTCGAAATCTTCAGGCGGCGAAATAATTTCGGCGGGCGATAAAATTATTTTTTACGTTTCGGAATCTTCGCTTGACAGCCTCATGATTGAAAGGCAAATTTCGGAATCGCCTCCGGTTGATGTAGTTCACGAAGACGATAACATTGTTATCGTTAATAAACCGGCAGGTCTGCTTACGCATTCGGCAAGCGCGAACGATTCTGACTGCTTGGTTTCACGAGTGCTATATCATTTAAAGCAAAACGGTTCATATGACCCAGGTCCGGGCGCAACGTTTACGCCCGCCGCTTGCAACCGACTTGACCGCAATACCAGCGGCATAGTCATATTCGGAAAAACGCTCCACTCTTTGCAAGAAATAAACGCAGCGATCGCCGACGGTAAAACCAAAAAAATATATTTAGCGGTAGTAGATGGGATCGTCACCGGTAAAAACGCGACGTCAAGCATGATAATTAAAAACATAAAAACTAATACAGTCGAAGTAAAAAAAGCAAACATTGTTGGTTCAAACCAAGCAAAAACAGAATACGAGTGCATCAGCACCGGCGCAAATCATTCATATTTAAAAATAACTATCGTCAAAGGAAAGCCGCATCAAATTCGCGCACATCTGGCGTCCGAGGGGCATCCCGTCGCCGGAGACCGTAAATACGGCGGCCGCCCTACAAATTATATGCCTGCTCAATTGCTGCACGCGCATAAATTATTTTATGACGGCAAAATTTTTACAGCGCCCCCGCCTGACAGCTTCACCGCATGTGTCAACGATTTATGCAAATAGAAATATGAAAAAAGATTTTTACGAAAGGCGCAAAAAAAATGAAAGCGATAATATTAGCCGCGGGTTATGCGACGCGGATGTTTCCGTTAACCGAAAACACACCTAAAGCTTTGCTGCCGTTCGGCGGCCGCTGCGTGATCGACTATATAATCGATCAGTTGATAAATTTGCCCGCCGTCAACGAAATAATCGTCGTTACAAACGATAAATATTACGGCGCTTTTTTGAAATGGGCTGAAGCAGCAAATTCATCAATCCCTATTAAATTATTAAACGACGGTAGCACATCAAATTCCGACAGGCTCGGCGCTATAGGCGACATTCAATTTGCCGTGGATAAAATAAAAATCGACAGCGATGTTTTGATCATCGCCGCCGATAATTATTTTACTTTCAATTTAAAAGATATGTACGATGCCTTTATAAAAACAAATTGTGATTTGCTTTGTGCAAAACATATCGAAGACAAAGAACTGCTTAAAGGATTTGCCGTAGCCGAAACCGACGAAAACAATAAAATTCTCACGCTTGTTGAAAAGCCGCAAGATCCGCAGTCAAACACAGCTCTGTTTGCAGTATATTTTTATAAAAAAGAAACCGTGCCGATGTTTAAAAAATATTTGGACGATGGAAATCCTTTTGACGCGCCGGGATATTTTCCGCAATGGCTGCATAAAATAAAAAATATATACGCATGGTTCACCGACGGCGAATGCTACGATATCGGCACGATTGCCGCATACAACGAGCTTAATAAAAAAATGGAAAACAATACAACAGAAAAGAGGACTTAAAAATGAACGTTATCAGAACAAAAGCAATCGAGCTGGACACAATACCGGCGATCGCTTACAAAATCAAACTCGCAAGCGGCGGCAGCGGAATAAAATTGCACCGCACCGACCGCGAAGACACGGTTTTTACTGTTGTCGACAAGCGTACCGGCGGAGCGGTTATCGATGCCGGCATCGATCCCGACCTTTTTCCCGAAGCCGCGTTCGATGAAGCAATCGAAACGCTAGCGGGCATGCCGTACTCGTCGCGCGGAAAAGTTAAGCTTGAAATAACCGAAAAAAAGGATGACGAAGAAGTTGACGCCGACGAAGACGATCAGCCGGACGAAATAGATATGTTAAGCAGTCCTGAATTTAAAGCCGTTATTGAAAGATACAGCGACGAAACCGGTCGCATTAACTATGTGTTAATGAATAAACAATTTATTCAATTTGCTGCAGGCAGCAAAGTGGTAAACGAAATGGTTTCAAAAAAAGCAACGGTTGAAGAAATTGTTTTGTTCGTGTTAAAAAACCGCGCCGCGTTTTTGGCAGGCCGTAAAGATTTCGTTTCGGACGACGAAGCAAAAGCTCTTTACGCAGTAATCGATGAAATTGATCCGAGGAGCGCATTTAAAGAACTCAGCCTGCATATCAGGCGTATGATGTCGAAGCGATAAAATTTAGATAGGCTTAGCTATTTTGATTTGATTAATATTTCAATCGCTTGGTTTAATTGCCAGTCATTTTCTGTCAACAAATCGGCCGGCGGTTTTTCAAGAATAATATCCGGGGTAATACCGATGTTGTTAATATTTTTTTTGTTACGGGTTAAATATTCGTCCGTTGTAAGTTTAATACCGCCTCCGTTGGGCAGCATGAAAATGGACTGGATCACACCCTTACCGTAAGTAGTTTCGCCAACCACGATTCCCGCTTTCGAGTCTTGCAATGCGGCGGCGATAATTTCCGCAGCGGATGCCGTCCTTTTATCTACCAATACGACAATATTTTTAAACGGCGCGGATTGCAATAACGACCGCGTCGTTTTTATTGTCCCCGTTTTGTCGACAACATGTATTATCGGACCC
>WRDG01000284.1 GCA_009783525.1 Defluviitaleaceae bacterium
TGGCACATCAATATCAAAAAGCTTGCGAATACGCAATGAAGTCGATATCGGCGGCGCGGTATATGTATTGTTAAACAGTAGGTCGTCGCGCACAAGCGCACCGGTGTTGTTAATATTTTTGTAAGCCGTTGCGACAAGGTTGCTCCCGACCTGCGTGACGTTTATGTATACCGTTTTCGGGCTTGTGGTGCATGTCCATCCGGCATCGGGCGTGTTTTCGGAAATTTCTAAAACATACTGTCCGATTTCGTCGAAAGAAATCGCCGAAAAACTAAAGTTGCCGGCGCCGGTAATACGACCGGTACCTACAACCGCTCCGGTTTCTCCCAACTTTGGATGCACTTTTTCCGTGACGGTAAAATTGAACGTGGAACTCGGCGAGTTATTGGACGTCGTTTTTCTGCCCAGCAGTGTCAACGACGCGGCGCCCGGCTTGTAAACGTTTGAAAAGTAAATTTGCCTGCTTGTGTCTTCGGTATAAAATGCAAAATCTTCAAAATCGGAACCGCTGTCCGTTCTTGAAGCGTAGCTTGCTTTTATTTCGAGATCCTCCACTACGACCATTATCAAATATTCTTTTTTATCCAATGTCCAGCTTGCTATATTACTTTGGTTTTCTTTTACTAAATAATAATGGGTGCCGTCTGTTCTATAGCTGAGCTTGTCAAACACGGCGGCCGGCGAGTTGTGGTTTACGGTTTTTGTTTGAAGTCTTGCTCCCGTTACACCGAATTCGTCCGATGCCCAAAGCTCGAACGTAAAAGTAGGCCATGCCGCTGGGGCGCTGCCTATGCTTGCCGACACTTCTTTTAAAGCACGGAGCTCAATCTCGGCGGTTTCAATATATTCGTTGTTTACTTCCGCAAAATACTCCTTAGTTCCTTTGACAACCGTACCCGTGCCGTTTGTTATACCTATTGCGTCGAAACTCGGCGGCAGGTTTATTTCTTCCACTTTATATGTGACATTTACCGGCAAGTTGAAAAATTTTACAATTTCTCCGTGTTTTAATTTGCCTGTCCAAACCGTGCGGTTTGATGCCGGTGTAAATCCTTTGTCGTTTGCCACATCGTTCAAGCTTGACGTGCCGACGCCGGAAAATGTTACCCTTATTTCAAATCCGTCATCTTTGTTGCCCAAAGGCACTTCGTTTTCGTTTGCTACTTTTTTTGTTACCGACAACTCGTAGCTTTCTATTTTATTTTCAAATTCAATTACGGTTTTGCCGTTATCGAGCACCGTAAAATTGGCCACGCTGCCCGGCTCGCCTATGGGCTGCAATGTAACCGTATAATCGTCATAATTTTTTTCGATTATTTGATAATTGCCTTCGGGCAAGCCGCCGAATGTCGCGGTTATGTTGTGCTTGAGCCAGAACTTGCCGTCTTTTCCGTCGCCCAATATGCCTCCGCCGTCGCCTATTACTGGATTGGTTGCGACGCTGCTTGCCATAATTTTTGATCTAAAAATTATGCTGATCAAAGGGTTGCTTAGGTCCACCGGAATTTTTATATCGTTGCCGCTGTTATCTTTTTCCACCCTGACAATTTGAAACTCAAATTCTATCGCGTCAGGCTCATTGTATGTGCGGATGTTGAGGGTGCTGTTGTTGTGGAAATACAGATAAACGTATTCGCCGTAACCGGCAGGCAAGGACAGGCCGTTGTACGAGTTGGTGTTGCGGTTGTGCGAAAAATTATTTCCCGTATTGCCTGCGTGCGGATTGCCTCCGCCCGCATATGATGTGTTTGATACAATCAACCCCCACGAACTGCTTGTGTTGTGAAAATTATTGATTGTAAAATGGATTTGGTCGCCGACAAGCTTTACGTTGCCCGTGCCGACCTTTATACAGCCGGCGCCGTGCACGAGGTCGTAGTCGACGCCGTTTGGGGCGTTTCGTACTTCTTCCACATTCATTTTTACGTATGCAAAGTGTCCGCTTGCAATGAGGTAGTTGCCGTTTTCGTCCTTGCTGCCCATTGTGGTGCTGGAACCCGACGAATCGCTTACGGTTACCCTGCGGCTCGGCGGGAGCGGTTTGTCGTCGCCGCCTATGATTGTTTTTGTTACGCTTACCGAAGACGGCTGTCCGGATACGCCCGGCTCAGTGAAACCGCCGTCCCACTTAGGTTCTTCTTCCGCGCGCGCGGTCATAATTCCCGCCGGGATAAAAGAAACCAGCATAGCTATCGCTGCGATCACCGAAACGATTCTTTTATGGTGCGCAAATAGCTTGATCTTATCCATAAACATAGCTACATCCTCCTCCGTGCCGGTAGCATTCGGCGTATGTATGCAAAGCTTAGATGATTGTTTAAGTGCGACCATTCGTTCCGGTTTAATTATAAATAAATTTTTGCAAAAAACAATGAAAAAAACATACAATAATGTTACATTATCGTTAAATAAAAAAACCCGCGGGCCATTAGATGAAGCGGATATACCAGCTGGCGGCAAGTGGTATGTCACCCATGTAAAAAGGTACGGTTTTGCGGCATAATAAGATATTGAAACCATGGGCGTACACGAACCAAAAAAACAAGCGGCAAATATGCCAATGATAAGGACGTAAAATATTTTTATGACTGGTCGCCCAAGACGATTATCGCCTTCGTTCAATATCAAGCGTATAACGGGCATTTAGTGTTTAAAAAAAACACCAAAAAATCATTCAAGTTAAAAAGATTGTTACTAATGACGAGAACAAGTGGAATATCGCCAAAAATACCCATGAACCACTTATTGACGAATACACTTTTAACAGGTGCAAAAGGTAACGGTGGTAAAGCGCAGATCATAGACGAGCGAACCGCACATTTTCATGGGGCTTCTGCGTTGCCCTGATTGAGAAAAGCTATACACTACTTGAAATGGATTGAGCGAACTTATACCGCAAGTTATTCTTGCAACACTTACAGCCATTACGGTAAGGAATACTGCACCATGCACTATATCCGCTACGAGGATTTGTATGATATGGTGTTGAACGACATCCGGCAGTATGCGGAATTGGCGAAAGACCACGAGCATGATTTTGTGGAAGCTCTCATCAAAATGGGAAGCGACAATACAAA
>WRDG01000285.1 GCA_009783525.1 Defluviitaleaceae bacterium
AAAACCTGCCACCATAAAATCTTTCAACACGCTTCTCCAATACGAAACAAGCACGGGAGGGCATATAAAAAGCTTTTTCCCCTTTTTTACTTTGTTGGCAAGCATTGCGCAGATATATGTCTTGCCGAGGCCGACAACGTCGGAAATAAAAACGCCGCCGTGGGCTTCAAGCTTTTTTTCGGCTTCAACCACTGCATCTAGCTGATATTGCAGCCTCATGAAACCGTGCGGAGTTATATCATTTAATACCGCTTCTTTGTCTGTGTTAATTTCTTCCATAAAAAATTCGTACAATGTTTTCAAATATAATTCATATGGCGTTATGTCATTGCGTAGCCATGTCTTTTTTTCGACCGTATTTACATACACTTCGCTTATATCAACGCTTTTGTTCCAAAGCTCATTAAATTTTTCAAGCGCAAAATTTACGTCCCGGCTGTCTTTAAGCTCGACGTTAAACTCTAGGTTGTTTACCAATCCCGCCAGGGAAAAGTTGCTTGAACCTGTTATTACGCTGCCGAAATGCTCAGGGCTTTGCGCCAGATTTTTACGCATGATATATAATTTTGCGTGAAGCTGCGCGTCGGGGTACATCCTAATTTCAATTTTACCCGAACGCAGCCAGTCGATAAAAACCCTAACGCCTTGCTCTGTGTCTTCGGAGTCTTCGCTGATAATAAATTCGTCTTCAACGGCTTTACCGAAAGCTTCGTTTATTTCCTTTTTAGACAAAAAAAATAAATCAAGGGTTTTGGCGTCGGCGTTAAGCCCTACCAAAACCCTTGTTTTTTCGATGTCAACCATAGCCGGATACAGTTTAAAAAAACCGCTTGTGCGGAAATATCCGACTAAAATATAAAAAAATTGTGTGTTGTTACTAAGTATTACGTTAAACCGCGAATAAAGGTCGCGCTCCGGTTCGTTTGTAAAAAAAGTTAAGTCGTTGTATGCCATCGGCTCGCTGCCTCCATGTAATCGATCCGTTTTTTATTTTTTTCACGCCACAATTTTTCCATCCGATAATTTGATCACAATGTCTGCGTATTCGACTACAACCGGGTCGTGGGTTACGACTATCACGCAGACGTTTTCTTTTGCCGCAAGGTCTTTTAACAGCTGGGCAATGAGGCGGCTGTTTTCGGTGTCGAGGCTGCCGGTGGGTTCGTCGGCCAAAATGATTTCGGTTTTTGAGGCAAGTCCCCTGGCGATCGCCACGCGCTGCTGTTCGCCGCCGGAGAGCATGGAGGGCAGGCGTTTAAATTTGGCTTCGTCGATGCCTACCGCCGCGAGCTTTTCGGTTGCGACCGCAATGGCGTCCGCTTTGGACGCGCCCTTGTATTCGAGCGGGAAGGTGACGTTTTCTATGACGTTAAGCAGGGGGAAGAGGTTGAGGCTCTGGTAGATGACGGAGACATGCTCGAGGCGGTACCTGTCGCGGTCGATTTTTTTCGTGTCGGTTCCGCCGAAGTAAACCTTGCCCGAAGTGGGGAGGTCGAGGCCCGCTATGAGCGAGAGCATGGTGGTCTTGCCGCTGCCGCTCCTGCCCGCGACCGCGTAAAACTTGCCCGGTTCGAACGTGACGGTCACGCCGTCAAGCGCCTGCACCGATTGGTATTTGCTTTTATATATGTATTTGATGTCGTCCAATGACATTGTGGACATGGTAGCCTCCTGTTTTTAATCTGCGGCGATGTCGCCGACGCCGTTTAATACATATTTGGGGCGGTAGGGGAAAACGGTCATGTTTTCGCGGGTGGTGACGCCGGACAGCACGAGCACGGTGTCGAGCCCGGTTTCTATTCCGGCAACGATGTCCGTGTCCATGCGGTCGCCTATCATCGCGGCTTCTGCCGAATGGACGCCGAGCAGCCTCAGGCCCGTGCGCATCATGAGCGCGTTAGGCTTGCCGACGTAGTACGCGCCCTTGCCCGTGGCAAGCTCTATGGGTGAAACCAGCGCGCGGCACGCGGGCACGATGCCGTCTTCCATGGGGCCGGTCAGATCCGGGTTTGTCGCCACGAGGTGAGCGCCGTTATTAACATGGCGCACGGCGCGGACGATGCTCTCGTAATTGTAATGATCCGTTTCGCCCACGACGACGTAGTCCGGCGAAACATCGTTCATTGTGATGCCCGCGCCGTAGAGCGCGTTGACAAGCCCCGGTGCGCCGATCACATAAGCGGAGCAGCCGGGGCTTTGGCTTTGCAAAAATTTCGCGGTTGCGAGCGCGCTCGTGTAAAAATTATCTTCCGCGATGTCGAGGCCCATCCGCTGAAGCTTCTGCCGTAGCTCGCGCGGTGTGCGCCCGCTCGCGTTCGTTAAAAATAAATAATTTTTGTTTTCTTTTTTCAGCCAGTCCACAAACTCCGTGACGCCCGGCAGCAGCCGGTTGCCGTGATAGATTACCCCGTCCATGTCGCATATGTAGCCGCGCTTGTTTCGCAGCGCCGATAGATCCATAAAACAACTCCCTCTCGCTGCTTTCATTTTCTCACAAATAATTTTCGCATACAATATGAAGGAGGTATCCTCCGAGCAAGAACGTTTGTAAATCAATAGGCGGGTTTTGACGCGCCTTTAAAAGATTGTTAATATTAACGACATAAAAAAGTGAATATTAACCTTTAATGTTTTTTAAGTTTAAGGAGGAAAAATAATGAATGATAAAAAAAATATTGGGTGTTTAAAAATTATCTGCTTTTTTTTATGCTTGATTTTCATACCCATTTTTATAGGAGCTTTAATAGATAATGATATGATACCTATTTTTGCTTTTGTAATTATCTCAATTTATGGAGCAATTATTCTATTATATAATATGCACAAAACTAAGATAGATATGGAAAACGATAAAATAAATATGCAAAAAAAATATGAAGCATATTTAAGTGGCATTATTCTACATGAAGAAGGACTTCCATTTCCAAAAGGTGTATGTGTGAATGTATATTATGGTAGTAAAAAATTGACATTTGTTAGAGAACACCAAGAAATAATTTTAGAATTGAGCAAAGTTGAAAGCATGGATACAGTAAGTGGATCAGATATTCAAGCGCAAGCAACTGCTGCTAT
>WRDG01000286.1 GCA_009783525.1 Defluviitaleaceae bacterium
CTCACCAGAGAACAACGGATAGAGCGTACAAACAAAATAGCCGAAGCCGCCGCGCAAAAATACGGCTTGAAGATCGTTGCAAGTGCAAAAGAAAACAATTTGAGGCCGCTGTAAAGCGGCCTTTTCTCTTCGGATCAACTTGTCCCGAAGAGAAAAATGAAAGATCGGAATAAAGGGCATAAACAATGAGAGACGTAACATAGCTTATCAATGCGGGTATTCATCGTATCAAGCACTGTGCCGGATAATCCAGCAATCGTTGAGTATGATTATGAGCGAATATAAAGACAGCGATACATATTACTTCTTCCCTCCGTTCGATGGTGAGCCGTTGCAATCGGTTATGGTGTCGATTTATACAATCCCACAAACTGTACGCATTTTGTTCTACAATTCAAGATTTTCGAATATTGAAACAGAAGCGGTCAAATCCTTTTTACAAGTGTTCCCGGATTACAGCGGGCGGATTTTCGGCAGAAACGGAAAGCAAAAACGAAACAAGTTTTGCTATGAACTGTACTTGACTGAAACCGAAACGGATTACAACAATTTGAAATCATATGGGTTTGAATTGGCGCAAAAAGTTTCTTGTCTTGCTTCTGCGTTCGCCACATCGACCGTCCGTTACGACGAGCCGAAAATTAACGCCGCATGGGATTATTTGTTCTCCGAATGGTTGCAATATAGTATGTTTGAATATGCGGACGCTCCGTATTATGAGGAATACATAATAAAAAATGGTAAGCCGGTAAAATTAAAATTATATCTTACCATCCGAAAGCGCAACGAAGATACGAAAATCACTTTGATTGTCAATCCCGGATTGTGTTTCATTACCGCCAAAGCCAAAGGTTATAACGCCGAAAAGATAGCTTCGCAAACAGTTGTCGATTACATAACGAAGCATTACCCTCATATCGTTAAATCAACAAAAGATTTTTATGTCCGCAAGGAAATAAACGATTATGCTTGCGGCGTCCGGGTGGATTCGGATTTTCACCTTGTGGATGGTGAAAACATAATGACTACCACAACAGAGCATAATAATTATCTCGTCCTCGAGAGCGGCGTATTGGGAGATTATGACCGATACGCCGCTTTATTGTTTTCGTTCGCGCGAAACAACGGCATGGATGCTGACACAAAAAAAATATTCGCAGTTTATGACATGAAAAAGGACATTGACAACTTGGGAATAAAAATGTATTGCCCCGTAAAAATCGTTATAAAATGGTACGACAGGGAGATTTTTTTCTGATAAAACTAAAAGAAAAGCAGATTAGGAGAGTGCCGCCATGAGCGAACCGATTAAGAAACCGAGAAGAATCCCCGAAAGTTTTAACCCTAAAAAGCCGGAGATTGCCAATATGATGACAGAAGCAAACGAAATCATAAGCGAACATTAGACATTTGCCAGCATCGAAAAAACATCGGTAACAGCATCGGAAAAAACATCGGTAACAGCATCGTAAACAACATCGTAAACAGCATCGGAGAGAAATAAAAAAAACACGCCCGCTTTTTTAAGTCGTGGCGTTTTTTATGTTGGCAGCTCTGTTCCGGGTTTCGTGTATGCCAACCTACAGAATGGCATATCAAATGCACTGCTTTAACATTAAACAATATCCAACCACAGGTTGAATCGAAGCGCAAAAAAACAAAATATATACCATTGATTCAACTCTTGATGTGACCATAAAATAAAAACACAAAAGGCCTTTTGAATAAAATAATAAGGATGATAATCCATGTTCAACCAAACCGTTTTCGGTGAAAACCTAAGAAATATCAAAAAAAAAAGGAGCTTGACCCAAGAATCCGTTGCAGAAAAAATAGGCGTCTCCGGCCAAGCAGTGTCTAAATGGGAAAAAGGCGAATGTCTGCCGGATGTATACAATTTGAAGCTCCTCAGCCGATTATACCGGACATCTGTGGACAGCCTGCTGCAACTGGACAGTGATGAAGATGAAAAAATTGTTCAAGTAATTAGAATCGGCGGAGCTGTATTCGAAATAATAGACAAACCCGAAACGATTTTAGCGGGTAGGATTTTGTACGCAAAGGATTACGATAACAACATTGATAAAGCTCTCGAAGCTAATGAAGCGGAAAAGTGGCTTTCTTCCGCAAAAGTCGTTGACCCGGTTTTGCCAATATGCAACATATGCCTGAGTGTGAATTTTTGGCTTGATGAATCCAAACGGGCGATGGGTTTTGTAAAGCAAACCACCACAGAAAAACAATTGGACGGAGTGGATGTCTATAAAATGCCTCGGTCGCTTTACATCCGAACATATGTTGACAGGCATGCCGCAATGTTAATTTCTAAGGAGGTATGCGAGGTTTGGGAACTCTTTCACTACACCCGTGACTTCTTTATGCCTGCTCACGGATTTTTTATGGCGGACAACGGCGCGCAGGAGATGGAGGTCTACGATGCGGGTGAAGGCGGACCGGGCTACATGTACATGCCGGTGAAAAAAATTTAAAAAGCAAAGCCCCTTTAACGGCAGGGCCTGTGTCAAGCACAGGATCTGCTCTGCCGCCAAAGGGGCTTTTATGTTTAACAAATAAACCTGTCCGACTCCGCCGCGTCGAATGTGATGCCGATGTATCTGCAAGCCTCGCGCAAAATGTGCGTCACGTCGCCCGGCACGCCCACCACATGGTGGATGTACGGCCCGTAAATAAATTTCTTTTCCCAATGCGGCCAGTCGTCAACCTCAAGCCAAAGGTAATTGCCGTTGGTCACGGGCCCTTCCACGCCTTTGCCCGTGCCCGCGAACATGAAGTATTCGCCGCCAAGGCCGTCGAAGCGGCAAATTGTGTGCACGCCGTGAACTATTTCATAATTGCCCTGCCCGCTTGCGGAAACGAAACCGCTTGCGTTGTCGCGGATGAGCGACTTGGGAAACGGCCCGCAGTGCCACAGAAGCTCCGCGTTGTCGTTGCTCGGATGCCGGATGGTGAGGTCCGCCACATATGACGGCGTTTTGTAGCGCCGCGCTGCGATCGCCATCGCACCCATGATCGCGCCGTGCACATCAGTTTCGCAAGCGGTGGGCA
>WRDG01000287.1 GCA_009783525.1 Defluviitaleaceae bacterium
CGAAGTGTAAAATCGGCATTTTGCAGTTAATCATCGAATACTAATAAAAATCGAAAATTATTTTCGAAAAAAATCGGAGGAATAAAATGGCAATCCATACGCAGGTAAGCGGCGATTCAATGAAACTTGAAATTAGCGATGCGGGACGGTGGGCGCTAAAAGCCGACGGGGTATTTGAAATAAAATCCGGTTTATGCGCTGTATCGTTTGCGGGTGAAACAACACATTCAAGCTGCGACAAATGGACATTGAAAAAAATAAACAGCATGACAAATGATGATCCGCACGGCGAATCAAAAATTATTTCGGCGGATTTTACTGCTCCGAATGACTTAGACGTAAATTGGATAAGCGGCATTTATAATGACAATACCGCGGCGTGGTTTGCGATGTCCGTTTTAAACACCGGCAGCAAACCTGTTTTTTTAGACGCTCTCATACCGATTTATGTCAGAGCGGAAAAAGGCGGCACATTGCAAATGTGCGGCGGCGGAGGACAAAACGACTGGCGCGCTTTACATAACGACATGTGGATGGGTACCAACAAGCCCGCAATGTATACGCCGGGAGATGTGGGGATGCAGGACGACTATCATGTTTCCGCTTTATGCAACAAAAATAAAAGCGGATGCATTGCCGCAGGCATGGGCGAACGCACCAACACAATAACGCAAATAGGCTGGACGCGCCGCATTGGCAACTTCGAATTGGCCGTCAAGGGGCTCACCATGGTCAACCGGAAGGGAACGCCGCTCAGATTGGATCCCGGCAAAAAATTTACAATGAACCGTGTCGTATTAATGCCCGGAAAATATATTTTTGATTGTTTGGAAGCATACGGCGAATATTTGGCTGCTTACAGCCGGATAAAAATGGAACACAAACCGTACACGGGAATTTTTTGCGCGTACGGGCCCGACAAATCCGGCAGCGAAGATTGGCAGTCGCATGTGCTAAATTATGACCGTGTTTTGGAGTTAATGGATATAACCGACAAATATTTAAAACCGTATGGGTTCGACTATATAAAAACACAATTCGGCGGTTTAAGCTCCGGACCCGGCCAAATGATTATGTCGCGCCGCGAATGGACGCTTAACCCGATAGAACCCGCCGCGGATTCGCCGGCGGAGCTGGCGTCAGTCATCGAAGAAAAAGGCTTCACCCCCGACACATGCAATTTGAACGAGATCCAACCGCGCGGCGTAAACTCACTCAGCGACGCGGTGCACGGACGCGGCTATAAACACGCTCTGGTTTGCCGCGCATTTTTAAACGTGGAGTGCGGCTCCGCAGAAAGGGATGCCTATGCTGCCGAAATTTTTGCCATGTGCGTAAAAAAATGGGGATACGATTATTTGATGTGCGATTTTGTTTCGGCAGATTTCGAAAATGATTTGGACGATTCCATAACCATGGCGCAGTCGATATCCAACCGCTTTGAAGCGATTAGAAACGCCGTCGGGAAAAATATTTTTATCGAGGCTTGTATGTGCATGATTGGGCCTGTGATCGGATTGGCGGACGGATACCGTCCCGCATCAGACTGGCGAGGCGGCACGGAAGCCAAGCTGTCCGGTGAAATGCTCGGATATTATTTTTTACACGGTAAAATATTCCAAATGGATTTGGAATTTTTTGACCCGGATTTAACTCCGTTCATTTGGTTAGGCAGTCCGGAAAACTCGCGAAGAAAATTTTTCGGTTCTATAGACAGGGTGCGAAGCTGGATAACATATTCCGCCCTTACGGGATTCAGTCTTCTTACCGGCGGCATAATCGACACAGTTTCGCCCGAACGCTGGCGTATATTTACACGCGCCATGCCCGTTTACGGTAAGTGCGCGAAACCGCTGTCGCTGCCGGACGGCAAACCCGTTTCCATTATGGCTCTCGACATTAACGACAAGCGTCCGCCGTATATTGTTTTGGGTCTTTTCAATTGGGATTCGTCCGCCACCGAAACAAAAACTCTGCAGTTTTCCGAGCTTGGTCTTGAAGAAAACGACAGCATCTTGCTTTATGATTTTTGGAACGAGCGTTTCTTGGGCGTATACTCCGGCCGATATACGTATAATTTGCCGCCCTGCGGCTGCATTGCTTTGTTGATACATAAATTAAATTCCAATCCGATATATCTTGGAAACAATAGGCATGTTACGGGTGCTTTTGGTTGTAAATCAATAACGTTTGATAACGAAAACTATAAAATATCCGGTATTTCGGAAGCGCCTGTCAACGAAACGGTAGATCATTATATTTTTATTCCGTCGGGCCAAGGAGCGGCGCATACAAAAAATTGCTCTGCGGAAACAACACAGCCCGGCGTGATCAGAGTGACAGTAACACATACCGCCGAAACAGAAATATTATGGGCCGTCACTCTTTCAGACCAACACGCCGCCATATAAATTTTTTTCGGCGGCAAGAAAAAATTTTTTTTAGACAAGGAGGGTTCGTTTGACACATCAACAGAGATTTTTAGCAACGATGCGTTTTCAGCCAGTAGACCGCCCGGTATTACGGCCAGTTCCCGTAGGATTTTGGTACGCGACTCTTAAACGGTGGAAAAACGAGGGTTTGCATATAAAATCGCAAAATTATTGGGAAATGATACAGGAAACAAATATTTATTCGGGTTTTGACCCAAACGATGACATGAACATTAACTTCGGTTTTTGTCCGCTTTTTAAACGGGAAATGATATGCGAAGACGATGAGTTTGTTACTTTTATTAACCATGAAGGCATCACAATGCGGGAGTATAAACATAAAGGCGAAGAATCCATGCCGCAATTTTTAGAATTTCCGGTTAAAACAAAAGAAGACTTTATTGAACTGCTTCCGCGACTGCAATTAAACGATTCAAAACGTTTTCCTTCGGATTGGCCGCTTAAATGTGAAAAATGGGTTGAAAGAGAAATTCCGGTAAGTTTGAACACAGGCCGCGACGGTGGTTTTTTTGGTCCGCTGCGAAATTTGATGGGGTTGGAAAATTTATCGTATGCTTATTACGACGATCCGGTCTTGGTCCAAATGATGACCGAA
>WRDG01000288.1 GCA_009783525.1 Defluviitaleaceae bacterium
AATCAAAATTCATTTTCAAAAGCAATTTGCTTACAACAAAGGCGCGCGAGTTTAACACTCGTGCGCCTTTATTTTAATATGCAGTCAATTCAAGAATCACAATTTCTTGTTTGGATCTGTACGGATGTATTTCGGCATTTCAACTTAAGGGAGCCTTTTTAAATTCAACTGAAACGATTTTTTTTCCTTTCGAACGAACCAACAAAGGACTAAAAAAATATACGAATCGGTGTTTATTGAGGTACCCTTATTCTTTTTTATTCTTTATGTTTTTTTGTCTCATTGCTTTTTTTATATTTTCGGCTTGCGCCAGCATGAAAAAAATTTCGTCGGGTGAGCAATGCGAAAAAACAGATGCAACAACATCCAGTAATTGCGGAGTTTCTATGGCTATTGAGTCAAACAAAATTTCATCGGTTGTTGTATTTAATGCATTACATATCCGTACCAAAGCCGGTAAAGATACTTTTGCGTTTCCGCATTCGATACCACTGCAATGCTGGGATGATATTTTTGCTTTTTCGGCGACATACTCTTGTGTGTAACTTCTCTTTAAACGTATAGCACGAAGGCGAACGCCAATTAATTTATATTTTATTTCATCTCAACAACCGATGGTCTTCATGAATGCCGGAGGCGCATCGTCAAGTTCATCTTCTGCAGCTTCGTCAGGTTCGGGCTTGCGTGGAGGTGTTCCGTATCCGCAGCAAAGCGTGTTAATCCATATTTTACTTTTGCTTTTTACTTGTGGGATCGGAAACATTATTTATTTCCTGTATGTAAAAAATAAACAGAATATGTGGAACGCAATGCGTTAAAATTTTTATAAAAAAAACAACCTTCAAGGTTGTTTTTTTATTTTCAGCTCGAGTGTTTAAAATTATTTTACACGCAAGTTAAACAATTATTAATCACGCTCTGTTTAATTTGCCTCTGCTTGCTTGACTGATATTAATTATATAGTTTATAATCAAAATACAGATTTAAGCCGATTATATCGGCCCGAGTGGCGGAATAGGTAGACGCCCGGGACTTAAAATCCCGTGGGAGCAATCCCGTACCGGTTCGAGTCCGGTTTCGGGCATTAAAAATAAAAACGCGGACGGTGCAAAATGACTTCGCGAGAGCGTATATACAACACACTGGATAGAAAACCCGTCGATTGCGCCCCGTACTCCTTCGACATCACAAGCCATGTAGCGCAAAAGTTAGAAAAGCATTATAAAGCCGAAGGCAGGCTGTTCGAATTCATAGGTGATGACCTGTTGTTTGTCCATCCCGGCGGCGAAAACGAATCTATTGAATTGCCGCAAGAATTTTTGTGCGAAGATATACCGGACAGTTACCGTGACGAGTTCGGCGTGGTTTGGGATAAAAACAGCGACAATTCAATAGGCGACTGGGGCGATATTTTATTTCATCCGCTTAAAAATGATTCGTTGGACGGGTATAAATTTCCGGCGGGCGCAAAAAAAAGCAGGTACGTCCACTTTGATACCGAATGGCTCGCCAAGCAGGACAGGTTTGTCATATCGGGTCTGCCGGGGTTATTTACACGTTGCTGGTTTATGCGCGGGATCGAAAATTTTTTGTCCGATATGGTTTTAAATCCGGTTTTTACCGGTAAGCTTTTAGACAATGTTTTGGAGTATACGGTCGGGATGTTGGAATATATGCCGGACGTCGTAGACGGCGTCCGTATAGGCGAAGACTGGGGTTTGCAAAAAGGGCTCGTTACCGGCGCTCCGTTGTGGCGTAAATTTTTAAAACCGCGTTTAAAAATATTGTACGAGGCGGTCCGAAAAAAAGGTTTGCGCTTATTTTTACATTCGTGCGGCGACATTGCAGAAATTTTTCCTGATTTGATTGAAATGGGTGTTGAAGCCGTTAATCCCGTCCAACCGGAAGCGATGGACATAAATTTTTTGCATCGTGAGTACGGCCGCGACTTGACAATGTACGGCGGTTTGGGTTCGCAAAGCACATTAGTTTACGGCGATGCCTCGGAAGTAATTGCGGAAGCGGATCGGTTGCTTGAACTTTTTTCCGGCGGAGGGTTGATAATCGGCCCGGCGGGAGCCATTCCTACCGACGCAAATATTACAAGCGTCATTGCTTTAATAGATCATATGATGGCTATAAAAAGCCGATGCAAATAAATATAGTAACTTTTAATCGTACGGGGTGCGTATGAAAAAAATAGCTGTTTTTGCTTTACTGTTGTCGATGTTGGCGTCTATGTTGGTCTACGCCCGTACAGACGACTTTATTTTTTTAGATCCGATAAATGATATTTATTCCGGAACTTCGGATGCCTCACAACAGATTTTATATTTTAATTACACAGATTTACTTGATACGCCGGGCGGAAACGATGCGCGGGACGCAATTGTCCGCAGCAGCGCGCTCGGCGCTTTTATTCCGGGCGGCGCGAGGTTTAACCCGGGATCCAACCTCGACAGGCAGGAAGCCATAGCAATAATAATCCGAACGATAGGACTCGAAGCTGATGCGCTGGCGGCGGGAACGGCGTTAATCAATACATTAAGCGAAAATTCGCCGCTGCGTGATGTTTGGTCTGTCGGATATTTAACAGTTGCAAGAAACATTGGATTGATTAACCAACAACAATATTTGGATGCGGTCGCGCCGGAACAAGCGGGTCCTTTGGCGGCAAACAGGTTTAGCCGCAGCGCTTCTGTTATGCGCGAAGAATTTGCCGATTGGCTGTACCGCGCTTTGCTTTACGTCAATCAAGATGCATTCGAAGAACCGACGGCGTTAAGGTTTATATATTCATACACAGATTGGGAAAATACCGCGGCAGATAAAGTTGAGGCTGTGGAACAGTTAATACGTCACAGGATAATGATCGGAGACGGTTCTGGCATGTACCGCCCGAAAGGAAATTTGACACGGCTTGAAGCGGCGCGCGCCATACGGAACCTTGAATTTATCCATTATGATTTGTTCGGCATCGAAGCAAAAAGCGGCACTGTCGCCGGTTTTTCCGATGTGCAGCTAACGGAAGCCGTTTACGCGCA
>WRDG01000289.1 GCA_009783525.1 Defluviitaleaceae bacterium
CGGTAAGAGCCGGATTGTTTACCCGCATATCGAAAGCAAACTGTTGGTTGTCTGCTCCGCCGGCCACCCCCTTGCGAACCATGTTAACGCCGCTGCCCGTGTCTTTTATGGCCCGTACGTCTTCCGTCAGGATGACCCGCGTATCGTCGCGGACAAAGTACGGGTCATTTTTTATCGCCGATTCCACGTCGGCTAAATCAATGCCGTCCTCGAGCTGCACATAAACCATGCGCCTGTGCACGGAAGATCCGAGCGGTATCGTGACCGACATGGCGTCTTTAACGCCTTTAATGCTTTTTGCCGCTACAGAATGCCCCATGCTCATGCCGGGCCCGAAGTTTGTATATGTTATCCCTCTTGGAGCGCACGCGAGCAACAGAGCGCGTATAAGCGAATCGCTGCCCGGATCCCACCCCGCCGAGCAGATTGCGGCCGATCCGTATTTTTTTGCCACAGAATCAAGTTTCATACGCAAATCGAATATCTTGGAATGGATGTCGAAGCTGTCCACGGTGTTTATACCCATTGATAATATTTGTTCCGCGTTTTTTTCTATATCGAGCGTTGCAGTGCATAAGAGCGCGACATCGGGTTTGCCGTATTGTTCTATTAAAGACTCAATGCCGGTCGCAACGGGCACATTTTTTAATTCATGCGGGATCGGTTTGTTTGGGTTCCTGCTTGGGACAACTCCGGTCAAAATCATGTCTTCGGCTTCCGATACTGCTTCGACCGCGTATTTACCGATATTGCCGTAACCTATAACGGCTGCCTTGATTTTTTTTTCCATAATTTACCTCCGATTAATTTAATTTCCCGATAAAGCCTTTGCGAACAGTACGGCGTCAAAAGGCTCGATGTCTTCTATCCCCTCGCCCAGCGTGACGTAACGCACAGGCACGTTCAATTCGTTGTGGATCGAAACAATTATTCCTCCTTTTGCTGTCCCGTCCAATTTTGTCAAAACGATTCCGGTAATTTCCGCCGTTTCTTTAAAAATTTTTGCCTGCTGCAGCGCGTTTTGTCCGGTGGTCGCATCGAGCACCAAAAAAACTTCTTTATGAGCGTCAGCGTATTGCGTGTTGATTATTTTAAATATCTTTTTCAATTCGTCCATCAAATTTTTTTTGTTATGCAGCCTTCCCGCCGTGTCGCAAATAAGTATATCTGTTTTCCGCGCCTTGGCCGCTTGCACGGCGTCGAAAACCACCGCCGCAGGGTCGCTGTTTTCTGCATGTTTTATCATGCCTACGCCGGCCCGGTTGCACCATATTGCGAGCTGGTCGACCGCCGCCGCGCGGAAGGTGTCGGCCGCCGCTATCAAAACCGATTTGCCCTCGTCTTTATATAGTTTGGCGAGCTTGCCTATGGTAGTAGTTTTTCCCACTCCGTTGACGCCGACAACAAGCAGCACCGAAGGCACCGGCAGGCAAAATTCCGTGCCGTTTGAAACCAGCCTTGCGGATATTTCTTCAGCGAGCATTTTTTTTATTTGCTCCGCGTCGGTAACCCTTTCGGTTTTTACTCGTTCGCGCAGAGTTTCCGTTACGGACATCGATGTTTCGACGCCCATGTCGGATGAAATCAACAGTTCTTCAAGCTCGTCAAACAAGTTTTCGTCGATTGAAACAAACGAACGAAATATTTTTTCAACACCCGACATAAGAGTGTTCCGCGTCGCCGCCAAACCGTCTCTTATTTTTTGAAACACAGACATTTTTTCTCCCCTATCCGTCCCCAAATTTTACCGATACCATTTTTGAAATGCCGAGCTCCTGCATTGTTACGCCGTACATTGCGTCGGCGGCTTCCATCGTGCCTTTCCGGTGTGTGATTACTATAAATTGCGTGCCTTGCGCATGGTTTTTTAAAAAATGAGCGAACCTGACCACATTGGCGTCGTCAAGAGCCGATTCAATTTCGTCAAGCACGCAAAAAGGCGACGGCTTCATACGTAATATACCGAACAGCAGCGCAATCGCTGTAAGCGCCCGTTCGCCGCCCGACAGAAGCGATATGGTTTGCAACCGTTTGCCCGGCGGTTGCGCGGTTATCTCCACTCCGCTTTCGAGCATGTTTTTTTCGTCGGATAACGACAGCCCTGCCGATCCGCCTCCGAACATCTCTTTAAAAACCTCGCTGAAATGATTAGATATAATAGAAAACCTTTCCGCAAACGTTTCCTCCATTTGCGCCGTAAGCGATTCTATAATTTCCGTCAGTTTTGTTTCTGCCCTGATAATGTCATCCCTTTGCCCGCTCAAAAAATTGAAACGGTCTTTTATAGTTTTATACGACTCAATGGCCCCGACATTTACGTTTTGCAGCTCGGCGAGTTCGTCACGGAGGCGTTTCATGTCGCGTTTTAATGCGGCGTCGCTCATATCGTATTTTTTATACGAAAGAGCCGACTGATATGTAAGCCCGTATTCGTCCCAAACATTCGAATAAATTTCGCGGCTTTCCGTTTCAAATTGTTCGCGGCGCATGGTCAGCCGAATAATTTCCTGCTGGATCACTGCGGCTGCGCCTTGCTGTTCGCGTTCGTCCCGGTCCGCTTTTTCGATCGCATTTGATATGCTGCTTCTGCGGGTTTCAATCTCCGCCAATTCTTCTGCGAGAACATTCTGCATAACAGTAAGTCTTTCTTTTTGTTCGATTGCTTCCGCAATGCCTTCGTTTTTTTCTTCTGCCCGTTTTTTTTGCTCCGCCCGTTCATGGAACAAAACATCCCTTTCCAAAATAATAGCGGCGCATTCTTTTTCGAGCCTTGAATGGTTTTCCGCTTCGGATTCCATTTTTTGCTTGAGCTGCCCGATTCTTACTTTTATGTTTGTTATCTCCGCAGTTTGGAAATCTTTTTCGTTGCGTTCTTCAGAAATCAAGTTTACATAGTTTTCCAATTCATTTTTTGATTTTAATACGGACTCTTCCGCTTCGGCGGTGTTTTTTACCGCGTTTCTGATGATCCGGTTGGTTTCTACTAATTGCGCCATAACCGTTTCGTTTTCCGCGCGGCATTTTTCGCCGCTCAATATTA
>WRDG01000290.1 GCA_009783525.1 Defluviitaleaceae bacterium
GAAGCCGCGCTCCATTCCCTCGTCGAACAACGGAGATTTTTGCGCTATGTACGGATTAATCCAAACGCAAATGCGCAGCCCTTTTTCTTTTAAACGGGCGAGCATGTTTTGCACGTCGCAAAAATATTCCCGATCCCATTCAAAATTGCACCATTCCCACGCCTTCATCCAAAAACAGTCAAAATGAAAAACCGAAAGTGAAATGCCTCGTTCAAACATTCCGTCGACAAAATGGTTGACGGTTGCTTCGTCGTAGTCTGTAACGAACGATGTTGTAAGCCAAAGCCCGAAAGACCATGCGGGCGGCAGCGTGGGCCGCCCGGTGAGATCGGTATAATTCGCAACCGCGCGCTTCATACTTCCTCCGCCGACAAGAATATATTCCAATTGTTCGCCGGAAACGGAAAACTGCGTCTTTGTTGCGTGTTCGGCTGCGATCTCATAAGAAACCTTGCCGGGGTCGTTTACAAAAACGCCGTAACCTCTGTTTGAAACGAAAAAGGGTATGTTTTTATACGCGAGGTTTGACGAAGTGCCTCCGTCGTCGTTCCACATGTCTATACTCTGACCGTTTTTTACAAGAGGAGTGAAACGCTCGCCGAGGCCGTAAATATTTTCGCCGACCGACAGTTCGAGACGCTCGCGCATATGCGGCGCACCGTTATCATCAATAAACGCAAGCTGGCCGGTTTCAGATCGGGTTAAAAATTTATCGTTGTAAAAAAAAGAAACGCAAAAAGGATTTTTTTCTACAACCGCTTTAAGCTTGCCCGATGAAATAATTATTTCCGTTTCGGTTTCGTTTGCGGACAGATTAACGTTTTCATTTTTTACATTAAAAAAAGGCGGTTTGGGATACCGTCCTTTATGATGAAACGCTTTAACGTTAAGGCAGTCAGCTAACGGAGAAGAAAATTCGATTGTCAGCAGCGGGCTGTTAAGCGTCATGCTTCTGTTTTCGATAATTTTTGCCGCCGCGAATACTGTTACGCTTTTTTCGCTTGCGCGGACGTCGGTGACTTGCGTCGCGCCGTGCACCGTCACTCCCTCGCGGTTAAACCAAACACCGTTTGTAAATTTCATGCCTGCCTCCTATGTTTATACGGATTTTATTACCTCTTGCAAATCGTAAACCGGATGCACTTTGCTGCCCGGCGGAACGGTCAAAAAATTTTCTGCGTCCCACGGTCCGTTTACCAGCCTTTTAAACCAATCTGAACTGCCTTTGGCGTTTATTAAACCTTTGCCGCCATTTTCTACGTCCCGCTTAAAGTCTTCTTCGCAGCTTCCGTATTCGAAGCCGTCGATTTTTATGTATACGGCCTCGTGTGTTTCGATTGGCGGGTTAAGAGTTTGCCAAACATACTCCGCGTTGTCCTCGCCGTATTCTTCTGCGAGGCGCAAATATTCCAGCGAAGTTTTATAATTCGAATCCGCTTCGGAGCCGTCGCAGCAATCCGAGCGGCCCATTCCGTGGCAGCGCTCATGGTAGCCGCACGAACTCCACCTCATGCTCAGGTTTTTGCCGAAAACGTCTGTAAATTTTTCGCGCGAACCCATGAACATCGCGCAGCAATCGTGCATTCGCGGTATGACAAGCGGCAGCGGCGCGGTCAAACCGCTGATCGAATTGCCGCACAGGCCGTAGCCCAAAATTATTTTGTCATACCTGCGGTCATTTGCGCAGCGGTTGATTCGCTCCTGAAGGTCGGCGCGAAGCGCGGACGGTTCGTTGTGCCGAAGCATGGGAACCAACTCCAGGTCGATAATGTGATCCGATACGGCGGCGTACGAATACGCAAGCCTTGCAAAAACATCGCAGCAGATAAATTTCAAGCGCATAAGAACCTCTTATTTTATTATTTTGTCGCTTGTGATTATGTATTGCCCGTTGACACGCTGAGCGACAATTTGATGAGTATTTTTAAAATGGATTATTTCGTTTTCGCCAATCACGACCCACTCCTCTTCTACCACTGCCAAATACCTGCCGTAATCGAAAATTCCGGCAGAAACCTGCGCCGAATACATGGGCGCGGCTTCATACTGTTCTTGATCGTAGTTTTGCATTAAAACACGGTCGTACAGCAGCGAGGAGTCGAAACCGACAATGTCGCCGGCGTCTATTTCAAATGACTTAAACGCGAGCCGCGTTAAAAACGCCTCGCGGATGCTTGTTTCGGCTTCTGCGCGGGCATCGCTTTGGCGTACCGGCTGACGGCTGAGTTCAATTTCGGTTACACAATCCGATATTTCAATAAATATCCGGGATTTTAAAGATCGGAGCGGAACAAACGTAAGCAGACTCAAAACGAGATCCTGATCTTGAAAGATATAGTCGACAGGTTTATGCTGGTTTGGTGTGACAATCGACGCGCCCTCAAACAGCGAAATGTCGGGAGCCGTATAATGTCCGTTTAACCATCGCTGCGCATAAAAAATTTTTGTGATGACGTCGCTTGCGATCATGTTTTCCAAATAAATATAGGGCTGGTCTGCGCCGGAGTTTAGCCTGAGGTGGTCGTTAACATGCACTGCGGCGGGGAATGACGGTTTTTCGGTTAAATAATAATTGAATGAAGCCGACTCGCCGGTTTTTATATGATGAAAAAGAAGGGTCAGGTATTCCGTTTCCGGATCTAACGTTCCGAATGTAAGCGTGGCTCCGTCGGAACTTACGACATCCATCCTGTTGTTAAATTTATGAAACAGCTTTTTGTTTTGGTCGTACAATAAAATTATGTATTCGTCCGGATTAAAAACCGTGTCGAAATAAAATACTGTCCCGATTATTCCGGCGGATAATTTGTTTAAAATTATATTTCCGTTCTGCATTGCCAAACATTCGTCAATAAAAATAAAATTTGTGCTGTTGGTTGAATTGCTCGGCAATGTAATGCTTGTAAAAATTTTCATTTTTTTAGCAATTGTAATACCAACTGCGATAAAATGTATCTTCGTTTTTGTTATTTTGTTTATTATTCTTTTTTATCGCGGTTAATAAATGTTTTTTACGATCATAAATCGTACATTGTCA